>JACQSD010000084.1 GCA_016206165.1 Candidatus Uhrbacteria bacterium | reverse complement strand
TACCAATTACCAATTACCAATTACCAATCTCATTCTTGTCCATGATGATATAGACCTTTCGTTGGGGACTATTCGCATTTCCAAAAACGCAAGTGCGGGTGGACACAACGGGGTGCAGTCGATTATTAATGCGCTCGGCACAAAAGAGTTTACACGACTCCGTATCGGCGTTGCCGGTATTGCGCGGAAACGCATGGATGCTGCTGCGTATGTCCTCAAGCGTTTTTCAAAAACAGAGCTTCCGAACATAAAAAAAATAACGGCCACGGCGCGCGAGGCGCTGTCCGTTATCCTGAACGAAGGTCCTGCAAAGGCAATGAACCTCTATAATAGACTCCCCCTCTCCTCATAGGAGAGGGTTAGGGTGAGGTTTAAGGATAAGGTGGTATTCGTACTAGTCGGCGAGTGCACGACCCCCGAGACGTTGCGCGGATATCGTGGCTTTGTGGCTACTTGTTTTTGCGAGAATAGGAGGATGCTCGCCCCGTTCACCCCTCGCCGACAAAACATATTGTAGCAGATTAAAAAAAGAATTTGCAAATGAAACCGGGTACCGTTTCCGAAGAAACAGTACCCGAGAACGCTCGCCTCCGCAAGCGTTAGTTACGGGGGAACCACTCCCCGTCGCAGTTCGGGCATTTGTCAGCCCGAGGACTCGACGGATCACGATACCCGCAGTGCTGACAGAGCGGCGGCGCGTACGCCGGCCTCTGCTTGCGGAAATCCGGAATCTCGCCCTTCCTGACCATCGCGTTCAGGATAGTCGAGATGTGTACCGGACCTCCGAGCCGCTTACCTTCTTTTACCACAGGACTCACCCCCTCTCACGGTGTGAGTCCCTCCCCCTGCTCTTGCCTCAGACCAACAACAGTAGAGGGACAGAAACAACAACCAACAAGAAACCATTCAAATATACCTATTTTACTCACGCATGTCAAGTCAATTGTCAAATGAAGAACTAAAATACTGGGTTTCTTTTACGCCACTGACCAAATTCGGGCCTTTGCATTGGCAAAAAGTGCTCAAAGCTTTTCCGTCGCCAAAAGAAGCGTGGGGGGCAACACGAGCAGAACTTGAACGTACAGGAATCCAGGGAGCCGTGCTCGAGGAGATGCTCACGGAACGACAAAACATTCGTGGTGAAGAAATCCTCGCTGCATGTGATCGAGAAAATATTCACGTCCTCACACTCCGCGATCCAGAATATCCAGAGCTTTTAAAAACACTCTACAACCCACCTGCGCTGCTTTTTTATAAAGGAACGCTCGGGCTCCCTGATGTTCCGTGTATTGGCGTCGTCGGCACGCGCATGATCACGACATACGGCCGACAAATCACGCCGATGCTTGTGCAACCGCTCGCACGCGGCGGCATCACGATCGTGAGTGGGCTTGCGATGGGCATTGATACCGTCGCACACGAGACAACTCTTGCTGCCGGTGGCCGAACCATTGCCGTGCTCGGCTCTGGCCTTGATGCGGCACATGTTTATCCTGCACAAAATCGAAATCTCGTCCAAAACATTGTTGATCATGGCGGTTGTGTCCTTGGTGAATACCCACCGGGCACTCAACCACTCCGCCACCACTTCCCCTATCGCAATCGGATTATCGCGGGAATGTCCCGTGGCGTCCTTGTTATTGAAGCTGCAGAGGAATCCGGCGCGCTCATTACTGCCCGCATTGCCCTTGAAGAAAATCGCGAAGTCTTTGCGGTTCCGGGGCCAATCACCTCCCCGCAATCTGCAGGAACGAACTTGCTCTTGAAACAAGGCGCACATCCGGTAAACGAAGCACAAGACATGCTTGATATCTTGAACTGGAACGACGTGCCACGAATCCTCGAGAATCGCGTACTCCTCCCCGAGTCGCCAGAGGAGGAAAAAATGCTTCCTTGTCTTTCCCAAGAACCGACGCATATTGACGAGCTGGTCACGCGCTCCGGGCTTGCCACTCCTGCTGCGATGACGACGCTCACGATGATGGAAATGAAAGGCAAAGTCCGCCACGTCGGTGGGATGTTGTACGTCATCGGATCATAACTCGGATCATTCGGATCATACGGTAGCCGTCGGCTTCAGCCGACGAAAAAAAATATATGGGACACGTACGGGAAAAATCACATCACCTTCCATTGTCATGCTACATTGGCCGTCACCCAATCGCATTCACCTGCTGTGTCGAGAATCGAAACGACTGTTTTCGTGATCGCAGTACGGTCGGCGCAATTAAATCACTCCTTCAAAAATGTCTACAGAAATTCAACATTGATGCACATGTGTATCTCTTTATGCCTGATCATTGCCATCTCCTACTCGAAGGACAAGACGATGCCGCAGATATGTATACGTGTATGCACACATTCAAACAGCAGAGTGGTTTCTGGCTAGCCAAAAATAAACAAATGCATTGGCAGAAAAACTTCTATGATCATATTCTCCGTAAAGAAGAGGATATTGAAAAACATGTTCGGTATATTCTTAATAACCCAGTGCGCCAGGATATAGTCGAGGATTGGAAGCAATATCCATACAAAGGATCAACCCTCTACGATCTTTCGAAATGGTAACCCTACCGATAATCGATATACGGGTAGCCGTCGGTTTTAACCGACGTACACGACCAGCGCGACCTCAAGGTCGCGGTTACCAAAGCCGAGTAGACGATCGGCAGCCGCCGGCTTTAGCCGGCGAAAATGCGCGACCTGAAGGTCGCGGCTACAGACAAAAATGAAAAGGTCGTCGGACTTTTCAGTCAAACGACCTCCCGCACATCACGGAGGGCTTGCGGGCGAAGGATCCCTCATCGTAAAGATGGCACGCGCTATCGCGTTTTGGTCTTCGCTCTTCCTTACGAGCTATACCAGAAACACCACAATCGGCCATTGACGATGCCCGCGCGTACCGATGCGAGAATACCGCGTCTTTGACGAAAGGTCAAACCATGACATATACTCCCCAGTATCCACGCGCGACCTAAAGGTCGCGGCTACCGATAATCGATATACGATAGGTAGCCGGCGGCTTTAGCCGACGTACATGATCGGCGCGACCTAAAGGTCGCGGCTACCACACCGATATTACCAATGGGTAGCCGTCGGCTTCAGCCGACGCCCAACATGCACAAACCAATGCCTGCGCGCGATCGGCGCGACCTAAAGGTCGCGGCTACCATCGCTACAAAATATATGAGTAAAAAACTTGTTATCGTCGAATCTCCAACGAAAGCAAAGACTATTTCCCGTTTCCTTGGGAAAGATTATATTGTGCTGTCGTCATACGGCCATATTCGCGATCTCCCGAAGAGTAAACTCGGAGTCGACGTTGAACATGGATTTACACCAACGTACGTGATCCCGACCGACAAGAAAAAACAAGTCACTGCCCTGAAGACGGCGCTCGCGAAAGCAGACGGCCTCATCCTTGCAACTGATGAAGACCGTGAGGGAGAGGCGATCGCGTGGCACCTCGCCGAGGTCCTTGGCCTCGGAAACTCTAAATCCAAAACCCTAAATCCTAAAACGGTCGAGCGCATTGCATTTCATGAAATTACCGAGGACGCGATTAAAGAAGCGCTGGAACACCCGCGCGTGGTTGACATGAAGCGCGTGGACGCACAACAGACGCGACGTATTCTTGATCGCCTCGTTGGCTACGAACTCTCCCCGCTCCTTTGGCGCAAAGTCGCGCGCGGGCTCTCTGCGGGGCGCGTACAATCCGTTGCTGTCCGCATCATTGTCGAACGCGAGCGCGAAATTCAGGCATTCAAAACAGAAGAATACTGGACGATTGACGCGCAGTTTCATGGTGGAGAGAAGGGGCAGACAATCTCATTCCCGGCAAAACTTCAGGCGATCGATGGCACACCACTCGAAAAATTTTCCATCACCACCGAGGATGCGGCAAAAAAAATTGTCACTGATCTCTCGGCGAGCCGCTATGCAGTTGCTGCGCTCACCAAAAAGCTGACGAGGCGATCACCATCGGCGCCATTGACGACATCAACCTTGCAACAGGATGCAAACAATAAGCTTGGATTCTCTGCGAAACAAACGATGATGTACGCACAACAATTGTATGAAGGTGTAGACATTGGCGGTGAGGGTTCCATCGGTCTCATCACATACATGCGTACCGATTCGGTGCATCTTTCTGAAAAATTTCTTGCGGAAGCAGCATCGTATATTAAAAAAAATGTGGGGGTTGATTATGCTCCGGCTGCGCCACGTACATTCACCACAAAATCAAAACTCGCACAAGAAGCGCACGAGGCAATCCGCCCCACAAGCGCATTCCGCACACCAGAATCGCTCCGGGCGTACCTCGAGCAAAACCAATGGGAGCTCTATGATCTCATCTGGCGCCGTGCAGTGGCATCACAGATGACGGAGGCGCAACTCGAATCAACGACCGTTGATATCGAAACCACTGGCACACACAAAACACCATACATCTTCCGTGCATCCGGATCAGTTGTGCTCTTCGATGGTTTTTTGAAGGTGCTCGGAACAGACGTCAAAACAACCCTCCTCCCTCCACTCAAAGAAAAAGAAACTGTGGTGTGCGAGACGCTCGAGCCGAAGCAACACTTCACTGAACCCCCTGCACGCTATTCTGATGCAACGCTCGTCAAGGCGCTCGAAGAATATGATATTGGACGTCCATCAACGTATGCACCAACAATCGCCACGATCATCGACCGCAAATATGTTGATCGTATTGAGGGGAGAAAATTGAAACCAACCGACATTGGTATTCTTGTCAATGATCTTCTTGTTGAACACTTCCCACAAATCGTTAACTACACCTTCACTGCAACCATGGAAAATGCACTCGATGGTATTGCTGAGGGAACGAAAGATTGGCAGCCAATCCTTGCCACATTCTACGAACCATTCAAAGCAAATCTTAAAGCAAAGGAAGAGACACTCACAAAAAAAGCAATCACTGAAGAAAAAACCGAGGAGATCTGCGACAAGTGTGGGAAACCGATGGTTATTAAAACCGGGCGCTTTGGACGATTCCTTGCCTGCACTGGATTCCCGGAATGTCGGAACACAAAACAACTCACAAAAAATGCCGAGGGGAAAGAAGTGATTGAGGCGCCAATAACAACGGATGAAAAATGTGCGACCTGCGGCGCACCGATGATCGTGAAACGTGGACGCTTCGGTCCATTTCTTTCTTGTTCTCAATATCCAGAGTGTAAAACCATAAAATCAATTGAGAAGAAAACGGGGGTGAAATGTCCGGAGTGCAAAGAGGGCGATATTGTCGCAAAGCGATCAAAAAAGGGCGGGCGCACATTCTATGCATGCAATCGCTATCCGGAATGCACATTTGCGCTCTGGTCAAAACCAACGGGTGCATCGTGCCCGACGTGTAAATCACTCCTCGTCTATGGAGCAAAAGACACGGTACGGTGTAGTAAAAAGGAATGCACGTTTACGGAAGAACGCAAGAACGAAGGAACGCAAGAACGTTCATCCGTTCTTTAGTTTTTCAGTTCTTCAGTTTCTCTGTTCTTTCGTCTATGACCACCATCGATCGTCTTCTTGCCATCATCCCCACCTATCTTCCCCACGGAGATCTTAATCTCGTGCGGCGCGCACATGCATTCTCCAGTGAAGCACATAAAGGACAGAAACGCCTCACCGGGGAAGACTACGTTGAACACTCGACGCGCGTTGCGATCATTCTTGCGGAACGCCTCCGTGCAGATATCCCAACCATGATTGGTGGCCTCCTCCACGATGTGATCGAAGACACGGGCGTCACTGAAGTGGATGTCACCGAGGAATTCGGTAAAGAAGTTGCCGCGCTTGTTGTGGGGTGCACTGTCCTCCATAAGGTTCAATACCGTGGCATCGAGCGATACATCGAAAGCATGCGAAAGCTCTTTGTTGCCATGGCAAAGGACCTCCGCGTTATTCTTATAAAATTTGCTGATCGGCTTGATAACCTCCAAACGCTCTACGCACACACGCCTGAAAAATCGACGCGGATCGCACGAGAAACACTCGAAATTTATGCACCAATCGCAGATCGGCTTGGTGTTGGAGAACTGAAGGGGGATCTTGAAGATTGTTCTTTTCCGTACGTCTATCCAAAAGAATACGAGATCGTGAAAAAAGCTGCATCAGATCGATTGCGTGAAAAAGAAAAAGTAGTGGAGCGAATCACCGCGAGCACAGAGGAACATCTGCAACATGAGCGCATGCCATTTCTCGCGATTCATGGAAGAAGAAAACACTTATTTCGCCTCTATCAGAAAATCATTCGCCATAACCCAGATTTAGCACAGATCGAAAACACACTTGATCAAATCTATGACCTCGTGGCGGTCCGTATCATTGTTGAAACGATCCCGCAGTGTTATGCCGTGCTTGGCCTCATTCATAGTTTTTGTACGCCGCTCGCTGGGAGAATTAAAGATTACATTGCGAACCCAAAACCAAATGGATATCAGTCACTCCATACAACCGTGTGGTGCGCGGTGGGCAAGGATGAAAAATTAGAAGTCGTTGAATTCCAAATCCGCACGCAACGCATGCACAATGAAGCGGAGTACGGGATGTCCACGCATTGGCATTATAGTGAACATGGGCGTTCTGTCGCTCCAAAACGAAATCTTGCATGGGTCAATGAACTCACGAAGTGGAAGAAGGAATTGAAAGAAAACCAGCAGTATCTTGAATCGCTCAAAATCGACGTGCTCCAGGATCGCATTTTTGTGCGCACTCCAAAAGGCGATTGGATTGACCTCCCTGAGGGCTCAACACCAGTTGATTTTGCCTATCATGTGCACTCCGACCTCGGGAATAAGTGTGCGCATGCGAAAATTAATGGGTCATTTGTACCGCTTGAAACGCCATTGCAAAATCATGATGTGGTCGAAATTATTACCGATAAAAAAAGAAAGGGGCCAGATCCAAAGTGGCTCGCGTTTGTGAAGACACCATCGGCACGTACAAAAATTCGTGAAAAGACAAAAGGCGTACTCTTCGATTGGCTGAAGAACATTGTGACACCAAAGGACGATACTGCTCCAAAGGGGATAAAGAAAAAAACAAAGAATAAGGCTTGAGAAGGAAACCGATTTCCTTTATACTAGCATATACGGCTGCGTAGCTCCCGCCTCTCACACCAACGAGAATACCTCCCCCAGCTCCGCTTTTTTGAAAAGTGGGGCTGGGTGCGGCTCAGAGCCACAGCATACTCGGCGGGCAGGCAGTTAGGAAAGAGGGACTTTTACCCCGGAGCAAGAAAATTTGCCGGCGTAGCTCAGTTGGTCAGAGCGAGGGACTCATAAGCCCTAGGTCGGAGGTTCGATCCCTCCCGCCGGCATTGCAAATTTTCTTTGCTTCGGGGCATAAGCCCTAGGTCGCTGGTTCGATCCCAGCCGCAGCCAAAATTTGATATCAAAAAAACCTGACACGCTGTCAGGTTTTTTTGGTTGCGGGGAGCGGACGAATTCTATACCAGCTGATACTGAAAATTCTACGGATTTGTGACATGGAATTTCTATGCAAGCTTTCCTCTCTATCCCCATTAACTAGCCTTTCTCGCACTCGACCTCAACTCAGTCCTTAATGCATAGAGCGCACTCATAAAACCACGGAGTCGTCCTTCTGGAGTACTTGCTTGCACATCCTCAAGTTTTACACCAAACAACTCCGTCACTTCTCCACTATGCTGAGCTTCCGTATTATCTCGTCGCGCCGATGACCCTGCACGAGAGCCCTGCTGTGTATGCTGGTCATGTAACCGCGACTCATTTCGGCGTTGCGACTGTAATATCGCCTGATCTGCCTCCTCAAGTAAAAAAACGACCATCTTCAAGACGGAAGCTGTGTCAATTATATTCCTTCGGTCCAACCCACGAGATTTGAACTTGCCGCTCTCTTTATCATAGAAATTCTCAAAAAAACTCCCGTCAGACCGCATCCATATTTCTTCTCCCTTCACCCCAGCGAGTCTCGCTCCGCGGTCACCACTTACTAATAATTCGGAAATATCTCTCGTTTCCAGATCGATCACCTTCATGTTTTCTGGAAAATCGAAAATCAGAGCGTCCTTATGCTGTTCAAGGAGATCAGAAAGCTTTTGCAGTTCTGCTCCCTGTAACTCCGGAACTTCGGGGGCACGAATACCCTCCTCTTGCATTGCTTCTCTCGGAGTATCTATATTTTCCCTGATTGACATAATAGTACAAAATAAGACTTATACATACACCTTAGCACATTTTTACATTTCTGGCAAACCGACCTGACTGTTATGCCTTGCTGTATCGATTGATTATATGGTGTATACAACAGTAAACAAAAAACCCTCCGATGTATGAAGTGTATCGGGGGATCTTTTGGTTGCGGGGGCCGGATTTGAACCGGCGACCTCCGGGTTATGCATACCACTTCAGCTTTTGCTGCTCCGCCCACGGGCGGATTTGTGGTCTGGACTTTCCCTTCACCCGTTCTGAAAAACTCAGAGTGTGGGTGTCTGCCATCAAGTCTCTACACCTGCCCACCTATAAATTTTTGGACTGATTGCTCTCGCAATCACGAAGTGATTGTCCAAAAACTTAGGCGGGATTGGTTCGGGATTACCACCGCTATGAGGCTTCCCCGATTTTGACAGATGACGCGCCGCGGCTTTCGCCACGCGCGGCCCATCGCAATATCAATCCCCATGCATTCCGATACGCCGCGGACTGCGGTTTCCGTTGGCGTTTCATTTATGGATTGAATTACGGTCGAGCCCGGCGAGCTGCCAGACTGCTCTACCCCGCGAACGAAGAGTATCATGCTTGCTCATACAGGTCAACCGAAGAGTATGGAGATCGCTCATATGCGGAAGATGCATCGGCTTCGGCTCTCGTCGCTTTCCAGCTCCTCGGCCAACGCCCACGCCTTCGCGGCTTCACTCGCCGGCATGCTCGTTCAGCATCGCTCCGGCGTTCGATTCTCGACGCCCCGCCATTGGCTGCGCTCATGCCCGAGGAGAGAATCGCCATGTACCACTGCGGGTGCATGGTCCGCTCACGCGCGTCGCGATGAGCGGAAACTCTCATGACCTTGCGGTCGCGGGATTTTGCCCTGTACCAGAATATTCGGTACAGGGCACCCTGAACCGATCGCAGATCTGGTTCAGGGTGAGTCCCGTACAAATGGTGGGCGGGGAGGGAATCGAACCCTCATGACCTTGCGGTCACTGGTTTTTGCCCGCCCTGGCTATTTTACATATATGCCGTGGGAGAGAATTGAACTCTCACGAGGTTGCCCTCATCGGTTTTTGAGACCGACGTGTATGCCATTTCACCAC
>JACQSD010000073.1 GCA_016206165.1 Candidatus Uhrbacteria bacterium | reverse complement strand
GTGTCCCTGAGGATCGCGGAGCGCGCCGCAAGCGACACAGCGGTTTTGGAGGTTGGACACCTTTTGCAAAAGGGGTCCAGAATATACTATGCCCATTAAACACGCTGCCGAAAAAGCGCTTCGACAAACAAAGAAACGTACCGCGCGTAACACGAATGTTTTTCGGCATCTCGAAACGCTTGAAAAGCAAGTGCGAAAATTTATTGCTGATAAATCGACTGACGCAAAAACGGTAATTCTTCATTTCCAAAAAACAATCGATAAAGCAGTTCGCAAACACATCATCAAACCAAATACCGCTGCACGCCAAAAGGGTCGCCTCATGCGCCTCGTGAAATAATAAATCAAAAACTCCTCGGCGACTGCCGAGGAGTTTTTGATTATCCATTAAAGACTGTAGAAAATCGACGAGATGCGAAGGTCTGGAGCGAGCACCGAGCGAGCTGTAGTATAACACTACAGTGAGCGAGGAGCGGAGCGAAGACCAAGTCCGGAGAATCGCCCCGCGTCAGTGGGACGGCTCTGCCGGACAATGACGCAGGCGACAGCTCGTGATTTTATGCAGTCTTATACAAGCCCTGCGACGAATGCAGTGAATAGTGCTTCTGGATCTTCTGGAGTTGTTTTGAGCTTTCGTTCAATCACAAAAAGTCTTCCGTAGATGGCGCGCAATCGCTCGCGCGTGTAGAGTGCTACCTGCCGTACTGCCTTCCCGAGGACAAATGGATGGAGTGCGAGTGTGGTCGCAAGGCTTTTTTCGGTTCCCCCTGTATCTAAACCCTCACGCACCATGAGGAGAATACGAAAATGCCGTACCATCATCGTGAGGAGATAGAGTGGATGTACCCCATGCGTAAGTTCAGCGCGTATCAATGTGAGTGCGCGCCCACGTTCTTGTGTCCCCAATGCATCACAAAGCGCAAAAATCTTTTCTTCAAACATGCCATGCACGTGTTCCTGTACATCGGCGCTTGTGATCCGTTCTTTATTCCGATAGGCAACGAGTTTCTGTATCTCCTGATCCATGCGCCAAAGATCGCCCCCGATGCGCATGACAAGTTCGTCGATCGCTTTCGTTTCAATGGTGCCATCAACCTCTTTGATGTGGGCCTGAATCCATTGCACGAGCTGTATTCCTGATAACAGTGTAAACTCCTGCACATATTTCTGCCGTAGCAGTAGCGGCAACAGCGCAACCGTTGCTGCTTGCTGCTTGCTGCTAGCTGCTAGCCCCCTTTTTTTTGACACTATTTTTTTGATTCTGTGATTTTTTGATTCTGTGCTCTTCCCTTCCCAAAATATAATAATATGCTCATCGGGAAACTCCTTGCTCTCAAGATACTCCGCAACGCCCTCTTGCACATCTTTCTTTCCGTGCTCGAGCAAACGTTCAACCACGACCATGCGTTTCCGCACAAACATGGACATCGCAGACACTGCATTCCGAAAATCTTCACTCTTCATCGTTGCGCCATCGAGCACGACAAGATTTGTACGAGCAGGATCCACCTCTCGCACGAATTTTTCTTTTACCTCATGCAGTTTTTGGCGCGACCGAAATGTGTCCGCACCATGAAGAAAGAAGATCATATTGTCCCCACTCTTACTGTAAGAGGGGCTGGGGGAGTTATTAATGATGTGGGTTCATCTTTGAGCTTTAGTACTGGGGTTACTTCCGTAAACGGTGATATAAAAGTCGTGTAAGTATCCACAAAATCCCAAGTCCACATAGATATGCAAGAAACCTGAATGCAAATATGACTGATGTGTCTGGTACATCCGTCGTTGTAGCGAATGCCGACGTTCGGGCAAGTGGCGTTGTGTCTCCAAATGCATCGTGTGGTACGGCACGCGGAATAATGCGTTCTTCCGATGGAGCATCGGGTTTCATTGCTGATTCAAGCGATGGTGCAAATGCGTTAAAAAATTTCTGCGGCATACGCTCCTGTGTTGGCATCTCTTGTTGTTTGATGGCTGGCGGCTGTTTCGGTTCGTCTATGTGTTCTGGCGCCTGCAAAGATATTGTCGTTAGGTTTGCTGATACAAATGCGAGAACAACGACCGCACAGCCAATGGCAACCTGTGGGATAAACGTGAACACACGGGAATGCAACGCGCTCCGCTGCCGTTGCTGCCACGCGATGTCAAGTCGTGCTTCAAGCCGCCCTTGAAATTCATCCGACGGCCCCGCGGTCTTTTCTGCGTGCATACGCAAACGCTCCTCAACCACTTTGAGATCATCCGGCATTTCTTTTATTTTCCGTTTCCAAAAATACATACCCTGTAGTAGAACTTCGCCTGATCCTTGCGGATCAACTGACGAATAACGCTCGTATTATTCTTTCTTCTCAGTACCCCGGTAAACCCCGGAACGTCATGCCGAAGGCAGACGTGGCGAAGTTTCACTACAGGGTATACCTCAATTCTTGAGTATCCTAATCTCCTAATTTCCCCTTTAATCTCTTCAACGCTCGATGCAGCCGCACTCCGACTGCACTCACACTCATCCCAAGTGCTGACGCAATCTCCTCATACGATAGTTCCGAAAAATATCTCAGTGTAATAATTTCTTGTTCTTTCTCTTCAAGTTTCTCAATTTCTCGCCGCACATGAACAGTATCAAAATCCCCGGCGAAACCGAGCCCGGCTCCCCCGGGCGCATTATCCGCAAGTGCAGATAACGTCTCTGGATCAACAGTCGTTACTCTCCTCTGCTTTCGATACTGCGAAATGTACAAATTCATCGCAATCCGAAAAAGCCAGGCTCGAAATGATGCGGTGCGTCGAGGCGTAAACGATGGGAGCGCCGCGATCGCACGAAGAAACGTCTCCTGTACGACATCCTCCACGGTCTCTTTGTGCCCAATCCGCGCAAGGAGTGTTCGGTAGAGCACATCCACATGCTGACGATACAATGCAAGGAATGCATCCTTACTTCCCTGCTGCGCCGCAGAAATAAGATCGAATTCATTTTGCTCCATAACTACAACGTTATACACGCATCATTTATTACGGGATTCTCTACATTGATTCCACAGTCCGCGCTTTTGTTCGCGCGCTTTGGTTTGCGCGGCTTTGAACCGCTCGACATATTTAACGTTTGGTGCAATAGTCATAAGTTGCGCATAGCCGTCCTGCACAATCCTCTCATTTACCATCGTATCCCCAAGCCACACGTAGCGCAACAGACGGCCATACCGATCCTTATCTTCAACATCGGCCTCAAGGCGAACTCGTTTTCCCTCCACCAATTCCTTGTTTTGTGCCGCAGCCTCCTTCCCAAAGCACTGTACTTTCTTGCGCGGATCAACCGACTCCGGCGTATTCACACCAATGTAGCGCACTCGGGTGCCTCCTTCAATTTCAATGGTATCGCCATCGATGACGCGCACGACAAGCGTGCCAGTTTTTTTTGGTAGAGTCTCCGACATCGTTGGTTCTGATGCAGGCACATCGGGTGCACGAGGGGCTAGAGGCAGCGACCCTGCAATATATGTGGTCGACACGGAGGCTTGCTCTGCACTCGATGGGGTTGTCACCCACGCCTGACGCACGAGCGTGAGCGCGATAATGATCCCGGTAAGGACAAAAATTTTTGGTAGGTATTCAGGCATAACAAATCGGTAATACAAACTCCGAAATCCTAAATTCTAAACAAATCCTAAACTCAAATGTTTCAATGTTTTAGATTTTGGTTATTTGGATTTGTTTCGGATTTAGAGTTTAGGATTTAGAGTTTCTAAAAAATTCCCGTAGCTCTTTCCATGTCTTCATATTCACCACATCCTTCTTTTCGAGCCATCCCCTTCGCGCTGTTGCGATCCCGTACCGTATAACATCGAACTCGGCGAGCGTATGTGCATCAGTCGAAATTGCAATCGGCACGCCGTATTCTTTTGCAAGGCGACATTGGACATCGTTGATATCGAGCCGTACCCAGTGCGCGTTCAATTCAATAATTGTTTTGACGCGCGCCGCGGCCTTCAAAATTGCATCGATATCAAGATCCATGGGTTCGCGTCCACCCACGTGTCGCGTTGTTAGGTGTCCAATACAATCGATGTTCGGATTTGTAATGGCGCGCAGAAACCGTTTCGTGGCGGTCGTACGATCTTGTTTGAAATATGAGTGTACCGCACCAATAACGAAATCAAATTTTTGAAGACTCCGATCAGAAAGAAACGTGCTCCCATCTTCTTCGATATCCACTTCAACCCCCGCGAGCACATGAATCCCACCGACCTTCTTTCCTGCTGCTCGCACGCGTGCGATATATGCGTCGACGGTCTTTTCTTTTGTCCCACGCACAATTCCAATCGACGACGCATGATCCGTCATCGCGATATATTCGTACCCACGCCGTTTTGCTTCCCGTACAACATCCTCAATCGTGGCCATGCCATCACTCCATTCCGAATGCGTATGCAAATTCCCCTGAATATCTTTTTCAGTAATCAAGTGTGGTAACTTCCCTGCGAGTGCCGCTGCAATCTCACCGCGATCCTCACGAATCTCCGGCGGAATCCACGGTAACCCAATCGCCTTCAAAACCTCCTCTTCTGTCTTTCCAGCAATCCGATCCTTACTGCTTACTGCTTGCCGCTTACTGCTACCCCGAAACACTCCATACTCATTCACCGTCAACCCCTGCTTCACTGCCATCGTCCGTGTCCGTACATTATGCTCTTTTGAACCGGTAAAATAGTAGAGTGCCGCGCCAAATTCCTCTGGCGCGACGACGCGAAGGTCGCATTCGAGTCCGCTCGTGAGCATTACCGTTGCCTTTGTTTCACCTTGCGCGATGGTGCGTTCCACGTTCGGTAGCGTTGTGAACCCCTCCATCACCGCCTTTGGTTTTTTCGACGTCGCGAGGATATCAATATCGCCAATCAGCTCCTTCATGCGACGCAAACTTCCGGCAATTTCTACCTTATCGCAGAGTCCCGATGATCGGAGCGACTCCGCAATCTCCTCCGCAATCGGCAATACCCGACCAAGCGGTTGCCGCCCGCCCGACTGTTTTCGCTGTGCAATACCACGTTTGATATTCTCCACTTTCTTTACCCCAAATCCAGGAACTTTTTCAAGTTTTCCGGTCGTCAAGAGCCGCTCGAGATGAAGGAGCGACTCGACACCAAACTTCTTCCAAACAAGCGCGGTGGTCTTTGGCCCCATGCCTTCGATCGCTAAGATTTCAAGGAGACGTTGCGGCACCTTTTTCTTAAGAACCGCGAACTCAGTGCATGTCCCGTGTTGAGCGATCTCAAGAATTGCGTGCGCAATGCCTTCCCCGATCCCAGGAATCTCGAGGAGTGCATCTTTCGGCATGGTCGCCACATTGTGTGGCAGTGATTCAATTGTCTCCACGGCGCGCCGATACGCAGCAACGCGAAACCGGTTCTCGTCCAAGATCTCGAGCATATCTGCGATCTCCGAAAATTGTTTTGCAATAGAAAGATTATCCATAGCCTAATGCCGAGAGCCGCGCGCCTCCAATGCTCCCCAATTTTCCCCAACTTCGATTTCTACTTTGATCGGCACGGAAAGCTTCGTGATATGCTCCATGACCTCTTTTACCATCACCGCAGTCTCATCAACCGCATCCGCCGCTACTTCAAACACCAGTTCATCGTGCACTTGCAACAACATCTGCGTTATTCGTAATTCATTATTCATAATTCGCTGATGGATTTTCACCATAGCCATTTTCATAATATCCCCTGTTGCTGTTCCTTGAATCGGCATATTCACGGCCATGCGCTCCGCTGCAGCACGCACCATGGGGACCCCGGAATTAATTTCTGGCAGATAGCGTCGACGGCCAAAGAGTGTCTCTACATACCCTCGTGTTCGCGCGAGCTCTTTTGTTGCCTCAATCCATGTGGCGAGCTCTTTATACACCACAAAATACTTCTCAATAAACGCCCGGGCCTCATCGCGGCTCATCGCAGTTTGTGCCGCGAGACTTGAAGACCCCATGCCATAGAGAATACCAAAGTTGATCGTCTTTGCATCACGCCGCATTTCTTTGGTGACTTTTTCGATCGGCACATCGTGAATCTCGGCCGCAGTGCGGCTATGAAAATCCTCTCCATGCTGAAACGCCGCAATCATCTTTGTATCACCCGAGAGATGCGCGGCCACCCGAAGTTCAATTTGCGAATAATCTGCAGCGAGGATAACGTTCCCCTGCTCGGCAATAAACGCCTTCCGAATTTCGTTTCCAAGCTCCGTGCGAATGGGAATATTCTGCAAGTTCGGGTCTGAAGAAGAGAGCCTCCCCGTCGCGGCTACCGTCTGATTAAAACTTGTGTGCAATCGTCCGTCTTCTTTATCAACCAATGCCGGAAGCGCTTCAAGATAAGTCGACTGGAGCTTTGCGAGCTCGCGGTACTCGATGATCGGCGTAATGATCGGGTGCGCTCCCTTCATTTTTTCGAGCTCATCCGCAGCAGTCGAAAGCCCAGTCTTTGTTTTTCCAATGCCTTTGGTTGAAATCTGCAATTTTTCAAAAAGAATCTTTTTGAGCTGGATCGGCGACTGCACGTTGAATTCCTCGCCTGCAAGCCCATGAATTTCTTTTTCGAGTACGGCGAGACGTGATCCAACCTGTTGTGATAATGCGCCTAAAAACTCTGTATCAATCTTCACGCCAGCAGTTTCCATAGCAATAAGCACGGGAACAAGTGGCATCTCCACCTCCTCAAATAATTTCGCTGCATTCTTCATTCTTAATTCTGCATTCTGCTTTTCATAGAGCCTCCACGTATAGTCCGCATCGGCGCACGCATACGGTACAATCTGCTCGAGCGGCACCTGATCCATGGTGATCTGCTTTTTCCCTACACCAATCAGATCAGTAATCGGCGTCATGCGAAACCCAAACTCTTCGAACGCGAGTTTATCTAATCCGTGCTGCCGAGATCCCGGATTTAAAAGATACGACGCAATCATCGTGTCAAACGTGAGCCCTTGTACTGCAATCCCATTCGCCGCGAGCACCTCCACATCAAACTTCGCATTGTGCGCAACTTTTTTAATATCTGCATTCACGAATATTTTTACTAATTCTGCATTCTGCATTCTGCATTCTGCATTTGATACATAATACGCCTCCCCTGTCTTCCACGAAAAACTAATGCCAACCAATTTCGCCCGCAGCGGATTCACGCTATCTGTCTCTGTGTCAAAGGCAAAAACTTTCTGCTGTGCAAGTTGCTCTAAAAATTCATCGAACTTTTTTCCCGTATCTACCAAAACATACAGATCATTTGTTACGTGTTGCGTGTTATGTGTTATATGAAGCTCCTGTTGCTCCGGCTTCGGCAGCCGATTCAAGAGCGATCGGAACCCGAGTTCCTGGAACATCTCCACAATCTTCGCTTCATCCCCGCCTGCCCAACGGCATTTTTCTAAATCAAAATCAATCGGCACGTCTCGTACAATCGTCGCCAACTTCTTCGACAACATCGCGCCCTCCTTCTGTTCAAGAAGCAACTTCCGCACGCGCTCGGTGATTTTTTGATTCTGTGATTCTGTGATTCTGTGATAAATATTTTCCAGTGTTCCAAACTGCTGCAGCAGCGCGGTGGCCGTCTTCTCCCCAATCCCTTTCACTCCAGGAATATTATCCGATGGATCCCCCCGAAGCGCTTTGTAGTCAATCATCTGCGACGGGAGCAGGCCATAGCGCTCTTGCACTGCAGCAATATCATAGATCATGGAATCGCTGATTCCCTTTTTGGGCGTGAGCACCCGCGTATGCTCATCCACGAGTTGCGTCGCATCCATATCGCCGGTGACGATGATTGCTTCTAGCTTCTGGCCGCTAGCTGCGCGATGCTTAATGCTCGATGCTAACGTGCCAATGATGTCATCTGCTTCGAAGCCGTCTTTTTCAAACACAGGAATCCGAAACGCAGCGAGGACGTTTTTCAAAATCGGAATTTGTGCGTAGAGTTCATCGGGCTGCTTCACTCGATGCGCTTTATACGCGTCGTATGCCTCATCACGAAACGTTGGCGCTTTTGTATCAAACGTCACTGCAACATACGTGGGCTTCAGATCGTTCAATGCCTTCAAAAGAATCATTAAAAAACCGTACACGGCGTTCACGATCACACCCTGTTTCGTTTGCAATGGCGGCAACGCATGCCATGCCCTATGAAGTAGTGCGTTACCGTCTATGATGATGAAAGTTTCTTTTGCAGCACCCATAGTCCATCATCTTATCGTACAAAAAGAAGAAGGGCCAGCCACCGAAGTGACTAGCCCTTCTTGAGATTCGAGGTCCTCCTCCGCTCTCACGAGTGGAAGAGGTCCCTACTTGGACCGGTGGTTCGACCTTAAAGTTATCTTAGTCGAACTCCGTTACCGTGGACCTGGATCAGTTGGCCAGCCCCTGCAGCGCCGCCGGGGTCTCCGTGGAGATCCGGATGCGCTGGGTGGTGCTGCCGTCCACGCCGTCGGTGGCCGTGGTTCCCAAGAAGAGGCTCAGGCGGTTCTTCGTGCCCGTGCCGCCGATCTGGGAGGTGTAGACGCCCTTGCCGTCCTGCACCGCCTTGAACGCCACCGTCCCCGCCTCGACGTCCGCGACGTAGATGCGGGTGGTGTAGGTCTTCGCGTTCTGTTCGAAGGTGGCCACGACGTAGGCCCCCCTCTGCGCGTCCATGTGCACGCGGCTGAACCCGAGCACGTAGACGTTGTTCCCGAGTTCCGCCACCGGGATGGCGATCTCGGCCACGTTCATCCGGATCTCGACCTGGTTGCCGGTGAGCTTCACGAGGCCGTCGCGGAGCGCGGCGCGGATCAGGCCGAAGTGCTTGCGGATGTCCTCAGCGGTGAGCCTGAGGATGAAGTTGCCCTGCTCGTTCTTCCGGAAGTAGATGAGGCCGGTGTTTCCGGGGAGCAGAGCGGCGGGAGTGGCGATCTGGGTGGTGGTGCCATCGGCGTTCAGCTTCCGATAGCTCCCCGGCACGTTGAGCCGGACCCAGAACTTCTGGAACGCGTCCTTCCCCACGCTGACCCAGATGTAGAGCGGGGTGGTCAGGCTGGTGAAGACGCTCTTGTCGTTCGTCTTCTTGCCCAGGTTGGGCATGATGCACTCGATCATCGGGCGGACGGCCTTGTTGTACGCCTTCCGACCGAGGGTGAAGAGCCCGAGGAGCATCGGCAGGACCACGCCCTGGAAGGCGCTCCAGGTCTTGGCCGGGGAGACGACCATGTTGATCTGGCCGCTCTCCTTCGCCACCTCGTTCGGCGTCGCGGAGGAAGCGATCCTCGCGGCGATGTTCAGCTTGCCCGCGGGGGTCGTGACCTCGAGTTCGACGTCGTCGCTCCCGACGGCCGTGTGGAGGTCGTTCGGGTTGATCGACAGGATCTCACCACCCTCGAACCGGCCGGCGATGAGGGACTGCTCGTCCGCGAGCACCGCAACGGCGGTCTCCGCGTCCGGGATGCCCTCGATGGCCTGGTGCGCCTGGGCGGTGGTGCCTACCTCGGTCCTCTTCGGCTGGAAGCAATTCATGCGATCGGTTTCCTTTCCGTCCGGTGTAAGATACAAGAGCAGCCCCACCATTCGAAAGCTACTCTCGGGGACTATGTGTCCCACAGCCACACCCTCCTCCTAGGAAGATGTAGAATCTCCGTCCCCTTCATGGAAACGGCGATTACCAAGAAACCACAGTGGTTTCTCTGGCTTTTACCATTCATGTTCATCGAGAATCCCTTCTCTTGTTCCCTTCACATGAATTTTCCGAAAGACGGCTCGAGCGAGGAAGGAATTCTAGCATCCCCACCCCAACCGTCTCTCGGATAACGAAACCTTACTGTTCGAGCTTGCTCGCCTCGCTGCGAAGCGGGTCGAGAACTT
>JACQSD010000071.1 GCA_016206165.1 Candidatus Uhrbacteria bacterium | reverse complement strand
TTGAACCGCGGACCTACTCCTTACCATGGAGTTGCTCTACCAACTGAGCTACAACGGCACTACTACGCTTTGACTTTTGTCAACGCTTCGAAGTGCAGGCACTATTTCTTTTTCTTTTTTAGTGATCCGAGTGCTTCAACCTGATCTGCAAAATCGCCAAGCTTCTCGTTCTCCGGATTGACCGCTCGCAACTGCGCAAGAGTTTCCTCTGCGAGTTCCTTCTTTTTTACCAGAATCGCGACAGAAAGTAAAGCGTCGAGTATCTTCGGATCATTGGGAAGGAGGAGTAATGCGCTCTCGAGCTGCTCCGCTGCATGCGCCCCATCCCCTTCAGCTTCCATGACATGGGCAAGGTCATACCGCATGAGTGCAAGCTCACGATCACTCGTTGCACGAACCTGCTTTGTCTCTCCATCACCGATGCCTTCCGAAATGAACCCAGAAGACGCTTCCCGTTCCGCAAGACGCACGGCAAACCGCAATGCATCACGTGCGTCGGCAAGCGCATGCGTCGCATGTTTAATTCTCCCGAGCAGTGCATACGCGTGTGCATACTCCGGGTGTTGTCGAATGAGCTCGACTGTATATTCCTCTGCTCGGGAATACTGCTTATCCCGGAAGGCTGCAAACGCTTGATTTTGCAACGTGACCATTGCCCCTGCTCCATTCCCGAGTGCGGCACTACGCTGTGGCTCGAGGTGATGCGCAAATCGATCCATGCGATGGGCAAGCGCATGAATTGGTCGCCACTGAAAAAGCCTCCCGAACTGCCGCGCAATACGTTCGCGGAGTAATCGCTCGCGCACACGTGCCTCTCGTTCCTTCGCAATCGTCGTGAGATCGATCACGACCAGTTGCGAAATATGCCGCAAAAGCAAAACGATGAAGATAATTGCGGAAAGAAAAAAAACTCCGAGGAGTCCCCAATCAAAAAATGTCATATGCGAAGCGCAGCGTCAATAATGGAAAGAAAATTGTGTGCGTGCCAACTCGCCGTACCCACAAGGCATCCTCCCACATGCGGCATGCTGATGAGTGGCCCCACGGACCGGCGATCAACACTTCCACCATACAACACCTGCACATGCGCATCAAGATACGCGGGTGAGTACATCTCACGGAGTGTATGAAGTATGAGCTGATGCATCTGTTCTGCGTCTTCGGGCGCAACCACATGTCCGTTCCCGATTGCCCACACCGGCTCGTAGACAACAAAAATATCCTGTTCTTTTTTCTCATCAATTCCGGAAAGCGCGCTCGTCAGTTGTTCGATCACCACGTGCTCTTTTTGTCCACGATCGCGTTCTTCTGCCGTTTCTCCCACACACACAATCGGCGTGAGGTTGTTCGCAAGCGCAGTCTGCACTTTACGGTGCACCATCAATGATGTCTCCCCACAATATGCGCGCCGTTCCGAATGTCCAAGAATAACGGCGTGACACCCAAGGTCAGTGAGCATGGATGGCGCAATTTCTCCCGTATACGCACCGCGATTCTCCCAAAATACATCCTGCGCCCCAAGCAGACATTGTCGCAATAATGGTTGAACACTCGGGAGTGCAGTAAACGACGGACAAAGAAACACGCGGAGTGATGCTGGTAATGGAGGGAGTCCACGTTCAACATCCTCCGCGAGCTGAATACTTTCGTGGAGTGAAAGACTCATTTTCCAATTCGCAATGATGGTGATTTTTTTCATAACTGTTCTTAAGTTCTTTCGTTCTTTCGTTCTTCGGTTCCTTCGTCCCATTGGTAACTTTCCAACGCCCAGCGAATGAGTGCATCGACATCGCGAAATCGGTCTTCATGACTTTTACTCCCAAGGACAAGTGCAATGACACGCCGAGGTCCTTCTTCCGCTTCAACGACAAGACAAAATCCCGCCTCATCAATATAGCCCGTCTTCCCACCGATAATCGTGTATGATTTCCCGTTCGCATGAAGGAGAATGTCTGTATTCTTGATTCGATGTCGAACGCGTGTATTCGCCGTTCGAAATACGTATTCCTCTGTGGTTACCGCCTCGCGAATCGATGCGTCCTGAAATGCATGCCAGGCAAGGCGCGCAATATCGTGCGCGGTTGATTGGTTTCCAGGATCAAGGCCGGTTGGCTCAACAAAAACAGTATCGTGTAATCCGATCCGTCGCGCCATCGCATTCATTGCGTCAACAAATTCTTCTCGAGAAAGATCCGTCGAGCGCGCAAGTGCAACTGTTGCATTATTTGCGGATCCGACGAGACTCGTAAAGAAAAGATCTCGCACCGTCACCTCTTCACCACGGCGCACAAAGAGTGTCCCACCCGCACGATCATCCTGCGCTGTCATCACCATACGTTTGCCCCAATCTGGATTGCGATCGAGCACGACAAGTGCAGTGATGAGTTTTGTAAGGCTTGCAATCGGTGTGCGCGTCTGTTCTTCTTTCCCAAACAGGACAACACCCGTCGCTCCATCAACAATGACAGCGCGCTCTGCGGTGACGAGCGGCACTGCTTTTGCCGTATTCTTGAGTTGCGGACCGATCGATGGTAACGTCACGCGTTGCGATTCAACGCGAACTTCTGGAGGTACTCTTTCAGGTATTGCTGTCCCGCTCTCGGCACGCAATGGGGAAGCAAGTGGGTACGATGCAGAAATAAAAAAAAGTCCAACACCGATGCCGCCGCTGATAAAAAGAATAAGGATGAGTGGGAAAAATCGTCGCACAAAATTATTGAGGGATCATTGCAAGAACACTTTCAATTCGAGGATCGTCGTGGAGCGTCTTATATTCCGGGAGTTCCTCCACATCATGAATACCAAGCCAGCGTAAAAAATCAAAACTCACGCAATAGGTTATTTGTAATTTTTCTACATCCTCTGTTGCCTCAATGAGTCCACGAATTAAAAGATTCCGAATGATAAGTCCTGAATGGACGCCGCGGATCTGCTCGAGCGCTGCCTTCGTGATGGGGCCACGATATGCGATGATCGTCAAACTCTCAAGTTGCGGCCGCGTGAGATCTCCATGTTCGTCCTCACGGACAAGCCCTTGCACGAGCTTCGTGTATTCCGGCGCGGTTGCCATCTGATACTCCGCTCCATTTTTGAGCAATCGAATGCCGCGCTTCGCGGTATTATATTCATCCCATAATCGCCCGAGTGCTCCACGCACATCATCGGGTGTACACGCGAGCATAGCCGCAATCTTTTTTTCGCTCAATGGTTTTCCAGCAGCAAAGAGCAGTGCCTCAATTTGTGCAGGGACAATCATAAAAGTGGTTGCAGTGCGTCGCGAAGAACACGAGCTGCGGAAAGAATGTGCACCTTTGTCATGGCCCGTGGGACATTACGCGCAATCGTATCGGTAATCACAATCGCACGAATATATGGCACCGCATGGAGTTTCTCAAGGCCATGATCAGCAAAGATACCGTGCGTTGCGGCAATATAGATCGCGCGCGCCCCAAGTGTATACAGCGCACGCGCATTTTCTACCATCGTCCCTGCGGTATTAATTTCATCATCCAAAATAATGATGTGCTTCCCTGCGACGCCACCCTCAATCGAATCAACTTCAACAACATCGTGCTCGTGCCGATGTTTGTATGATTGGACAAAGGCGACGTTTAATTGCTCCGCAAGCGCACGTGCTGCAGTACGACTCCCAAGATCTGGAGCTACCACGACCCACGGTTCACCATGCCATACAAATCGCTTCTTCTTCTGTGATCTCCGCTTTGCAAACAGTGCCTGAAAATGCTCAACAAAAATTGACATCGTCTTCACGTTTGTACAAGGGATCGTAAAGAATTCGCGAATCTTCTCTACATGCAGATCAACGGCAAGGACGCGATCAACATGCATCGCTTCAATACAGCGAGCAACGACCGCAGCGCTCACCGCCTCGCCGCTCTCCACTTTCCGTTCTTGCCGACGATATGGATAGAATGGAAGTACACAAATAAGTTCTTTCGGATGCAATCGATAGACTGCATCCAAGAGAAGGAGGAGCTCCATGAACGACTCATTGCCATTCGGCGCGCCCGATTGCATGACAATTGCGCGTTTCCCTCCAACATCGATATGCTGTCCCGTTCCATGCTCAATATTGACGTACGTCTCACCGTCGCGAAATTTTTTTATTGCAACACGACCAAATGGAATTTTAAGCGATCGTGCAACCGCACGCGCCAATGGTGCATTCGATGTTCCGGAAAAGAGAATGGTATCACGCATGATGAATAACGAATTATGAATGATGAATGATGAATCGGAAAAAAACCGGTGCATTATTCATTATTCCTAATTCATACTTCTCGAACTAATCTTTCACCCATGCGGGTGGATTATCGAGGAGACGGAGTAACGCCTCTGTTGTTTCTTTTGAAAATTGTCCCTCACGTTCCATAAAATGCACCCATTCGTGCCATGTGACGAGCGAAATAACCTTCACTCCTTTCTCTTTCAGCCACCCACGATGTTTTGATTCTGCAAGAAACCCACTCATCTCCATAATGACAAGGATATGCGTCGGGTGCATTCCTGCCTCCACGAGGAGTTCGTATGCACGCTGTTTTGCTTTTCCCGTGGTCAATGAATCATCAACCAGTGCGACACGCTGTCCTTTTCGCCACACTCCTTCAATGTTTGGCCGCAATGAATGCTTCTCAAAAGGGCGAACGCAAATGAATGGGCGGTTCATGGTCATCGAGAGCGCAATGGCAAGGGGAAATCCTCCAAAAGGAATCGCAGCAAAAAGATCAATGCGCTCATGCTCGATGCGCAATGCCATCTCTGTCGCAAGGACGCGGAGATAGTGTGGCCGCGAGTAGAGCGATCGAATATCAGGGTAACACGGCACCGGAATCCCTTTCTCGTGCATGAGCGGCCCCAAGCGCATTTTGTTCCCACGATTGAGCAGTTGAAGAATATGTTCGTTCATAAGCTACATGCGTTCGATATGGATGTCGTTGAACATCCCCTCTTGTCGAACAGTGATGGCTCGCTGCTTCACAAGTTCGAGGAGTGCAAGAAAACTCACAATGACATCTGTTTTTGATTTTGCAGATCCCATGAGCGTGTGAAATGATAACGATATTTTTTCCATAATGAGCGTACGCAACTGCGACATCTTCTCGTGTAGTGAAACTGCTTTTGCAATCACTGACTTCGGCAATGGGAGCAATGGTTCGAGTGCAGCGAGTATGTGTTCAAACACCGAACGAAGGACTGTCATTGTTACCTGTTTCGGTGCAGTAAAATGTGGCTCACGGGATACTTGTGCCTCTCGGAAAAAAGTGACGTGACGCCGCGCGATCAACTGTGCAACGGTCTTTGATGCGTCGAGATATGCTTTGTATAATTTGAGCTGGCGTTCAAGCGCATCCGCGGCGTGCTCGTCGTCGCCAAGGTCAAGTGTCGGGAGGAGCGCCTTCGACTTGATAAGAATTAGTTTTGCGGCGATCACGAGAAAATCGGCAAGCTCATCCGGATCCCAATCTGCGCGTGTATGGAGTATGGTAAGATATTGTTCCGCGACTTCGGCAATGGAAACACTGGTAATCGGAAGCTCGCGCTCCTCAATGCATCGAAGAAGGAGGTCAAGCGGCCCATCAAAATCTTTAATTGTGATCGATTGCATTGATCGCCACAGAAACACTTGATCACAGAAACACGGAAACAGAATCATTTAGTGTTGTTGTGATTTTTTGATTCTGTGATTCTGTGATTGCTGCAGCTTAATCTTGCTCTTCTCACTAAAATTCCCGAGCTTTCCTTCGGTTGCTTTCAGAAAATCCTTCACCGTCATATGGAGCGATTCCTCGTATGTCCCAGCGCCCGCGAGGATTTTCTTTGCTTTGGCGAGCGCTGTATCAATGAGCACTGGTGCCCCTTTATAGAGTGCTCCAAACGGGGTAAGTGCGCCCGGCTTCACACCAAATACTTTTTGCATCACGTCTTCTTTTGCAATGTCAACCTTTTTTGCCTTCACGAGTTTCTGCAACTTTGAAAAATCAAGGCGACGATTCCCTGGGAGCACCACAATGAGGTGATTCTTATCTGCTTTCACGACAAGCGTCTTTGCAATGTCCTCGAGTTTTGCGCGGAGTGTCTGTGCAAGGTCATACGCGGTGAACACCGTCTTATGCGGCACCACCGTATACTTCACTTTCTTCGTATCGAGATGTTTAAGGAGTTTTTTGGAGATGGACATATCTTCATGTAACATGGAACACATAACACCTAACAATTTTTAAATGTTACATGCTATATGTTTCATGATTTTAATGGCAACTCTTGTTGCTCCCCTAATAATTTTCTCGCGATGCTGCGTCCTTTCGGCATAAGCCTGACTTCTTCAATATACCACTTCTTGGGCGTCCGCACACCGTAGCCAACCATAAGCCCGTGATCAATCAAACTCTCCACGCTCTTCGTCACGGTATCAAGCTGATCTTTGTCTTTCGGCCTCTCATGTTGCCGATCGTAAAAGTGAAGAAGGATTTTTTTAGTGACCCTTCCTTTCCTTGTGTAACACTCGGTCAAAATAAATTTTTGGAGGGAAGACAATCGCACAACCGCGATGCGAATCTACGAATGCATCCGAATGATCCGAATTCGCGGCATTCGCATATAATTTGTAGTATTCGCATTATATACTCACCTTTATGCCAAGCTCATCGAGCTGTTTCCTGTCTACTTCTGATGGCGCATGCATCATGAGGTCGCGGGCGTCCGAGGTCTTTGGGAATGCCATGACTTCGCGAATGTTCGGCTCACCAGCGAGCAGCATGACCAAGCGATCAATGCCTGGTGCAAATCCGCCGTGCGGAGGAGGACCATAGGTGAATGCTTCGAGCATGTGCCCAAACCGTGATTGCTGTTCTGCTTCAGGAATTTGCAAAATATCAAAAATCTTTTTCTGGAGATCGCGTTGATGGATTCGAATACTCCCACTCGAAATCTCATAGCCATTCAAGACAAGATCATACGAATTCGCACGAACCTTCATGGGGTCGGAATCAAGGAGCGCCACATCATCCGGATGTACATCACAAAATGGATGGTGCATGGCTTGGATATTCCCCTCTTTATCTTTTTCGAACATTGGGAAGTCAACGATCCATGCAAACGCAAGCTCATGCGGATCATTCTTGTCTTTTCGAAGATCCGGCTTATCGCTTTTGTACTTCTCTTGCGCCTCTGCATAGGTCAACCGCGGAAATGGAGCGACACTAATTTTCTTTTCCGGAGCAACCGCCTTGACGAGCGCAATCATGAGCTCCTCCGTCAACGCAAGCACATCCTCGCGTTCAACAAAAGACATTTCAAAATCAAACTGCGTGAACTCCGGCTGGCGATCGCCGCGCTGATCTTCATCGCGGAAGCATCGTGCAATCTGGAAATAACGTTCAAACCCCGCAACCATGAGGAGTTGCTTGAACTGTTGTGGCGATTGCGGGAGCACATAGAACTGTCCGTGATAGATGCGCGATGGAACGAGATACTCACGCGCGCCTTCCGGAGTGCCCCGCATAAGGATCGGGGTTTCGATCTCGACAAAATCTTTTGCACGCATCCATTGTCGAATAAAAAAGATAACATTGTCACGAAGGCGAATATTCTTTTGCATCCGCTCATGGCGTAAATCAAGATATCGGTACTTCAAACGCAGTTCTTCATTCGCTTGGCGATCTTCGTTTTCAATTTCAAATGGAGGCGTCTCGGATTTTGAATACACAACAATTTCTTTTGCACCAAGTTCAACCGATCCAGTGGCAACATCCGCGTTTACATTTTTCGCATCACGCGCCTTCACGATACCCGTGATTCCAATGCAAAATTCAGGGCGCAATTCCTTTGCCGTCTCCATGCCTGCATCGCCTAATTCTTTTGGATGCAACACCACTTGAAGAATCCCTGACCGATCGCGGATATCCAAAAACACCATCTTCCCCAGATTTCTCCGGCGATGGATCCAGCCCTTGATCGTCACCATCTCCCCAACTTTCGCGGGGACTTCTTTAATCAATGTTCGTTGCATAAAAACCTTAGTCCCCGAGCGGAGTCGAGGGGCTACCATAAGTCCTTTATTG
>JACQSD010000072.1 GCA_016206165.1 Candidatus Uhrbacteria bacterium | reverse complement strand
AATTATCAATTATAATTCCGTTTTTCAATAATCGTGCAATGAACCGTTGATTCGCCTTATCCTGAAACCACGCATGTATACTTGCAGCGACCACCGGCCCGACATCACGGATTGCTTCGAGCTCCTCGCTACTGGCATCCTCAAGTTTTTGGAGTGTCTTGAAATGCTGTGCACAATCAATCGCAGTCTCCTCCCCCACATGCCGAATGCCGAGTCCGTAGATAAACCGCGCAAGTGGTTGCCTCCGCGCAGCCGCGATCGCCGCAACAAGGTTTTCTGCAGACTTTTCCGCAAAACGCTCGAGCGGTAAAAGGTCGCCCACGGTCAATTCAAAAAGATCAGCCGCATCACGAATGAGCCCTTCGTTCAAGAGCTGCTCGACAATCTTCTCGCCAAGACCATCGATATTGAATGCCTTCCGCGAAACAAAATGGATAATACGTTCTTTCTGTTGCGCGAAACAATTTGCATTTGTGCAATACGAGGCGACCGAGTCTGTTTGCTTCTTGCTTTTTGCTTCTTGCTTCTTCACGACACTCCCACAAATCGAACACTTCGTCGGCATCACGAACTTCTTTTCTTTCCCTGTGCGAAGATTCGGGAGCACGCGCACAATATCCGGAATCACGTCCCCCGCTTTCTGTACAATAACGGTATCACCGATCCGCACATCGAGCCGCTTGATTTCGTCTTCGTTATGGAGCGTGGCGCGCGAAACGGTTGAACCGGCAACATGTACTGGTTTCAAATGTGCGACGGGTGTCAATGCGCCTGTTCGCCCCACTTGCACCTGAATGTCTTCGACGATAGTCGTTGCTTCCTCTGCCGGATACTTAAATGCAATCGCGCCACGCGGCGCTTTCCCAGCAACACCGAGCTGCTTGAACATCGCAATATCATTCACGTTCACGACAATGCCATCCATCCAATACGGAAGTTTTGGACGTTGTTTTTCGATCTCTTGATAATACGTGATCACTGCATCAAGATCTGCGCAATAACGACTCAATGGATTCACTTTACATCCAAGCACACGCGCAAGGAGATGTGCTTCCTCGTGCGTTTTCTGGCCGAGATCAGTGACAAGATCGAATGCGTAAAAGTCGAGTTTCCGCGACGCAGCAATCTTCGGATCAAGTTGCCGAATAGACCCTGCTGCAGCATTCCGCGGATTTGCAAATTTTTCCTCACCTCTCTTTTCTTGTAACCGATTCAGCCCTTCAAACACGCTCGTCGTCATCACAATCTCGCCACGAATCTCAACCACTCCTTTCATCGCACGCGTGAGTGCCGAGGAAATGAGCCGAGCATATTCTGGGAGTAACGCGATATCATGCGGAACACTGGAAGCAAACCGTAAGGGAATGGCTTCGACCGTTTTTACATTCATCGTCACATCTTCCCCGGTCTGCCCGTCACCGCGCGTTGCCGCGTGGTCAAGAATGCCATCACGATAGACGAGCGAAATAGAAAACCCATCCATCTTGATTTCAGCATAATATCCTCCGGAAACCTCACCCTCCCCTCTCCTACCAGGAGAGGGATTGTTTTTTAATAATCGCACCAGCCGTGTCTCCCACTCCTTAACCTCTTCAGTATTAAATGTATCATTCAACGAAAGCATCGGTACCATGTGCTGCACCTTTGTAAACTCCGGCAGTGGCGCTCCTCCCACGCGCTGGGTTGGAGAATCAATAGTCACGAGATCAGGAAACTCTGTTTCAAGTTGCTCGAGTTCGTGCTTTAACGAATCGAGTGCGGCATCGGAGATCTCAATGCGATCGAGTACATGATATAAGTACCGATGATAGTCAATCTCGGTACGGAGTTTCTCGATACGTTGTTTCGCTGCAAACTTTGTCATAGATATAATGCGAATACTACGCATTGTATGCGAATGCCGCGAATATTCGCTACCATGGAGCGACGCGCGGTAATCGCATGCGGATCGCCTGTGTTGCGCTCTGATAAAATCCATTCGATTCGATGCTCAATGCTTCGGGAATTAATTGCGGGTTGCCGGCTCCACCACTTTTATCCGTTGCAGTCACACGAATATTTTTTATCGGTTGCGTCGTTGAAAGTGTCAACCGATATGATTTTGCCTTATCAAGCCCATCAATCGTCCCCCCTGTCCCTCCAAGCACGGGCGCAAGCAATGGGACGAGTGTATTTCCGTTCCACTCCATGATTTCAGCGGTCACCGAAGTAGTGGTCCCACTATCCCATACGAGGGTGAGTGATGCTGCACCGAACGCGAGATCCTTCAAGGTTGCAGTGAGCGGATCAACATCAGGATTATAGAGATCAACGATTACGGGAATTCCTGGATTCAAGGCGTCGATCGTTTTGATCGTCACCGCATTGTAGACATTCCGCTGCCATGATGATCCATTTGCAAGCGTTCCACTCTGCCCAGTAATATCTTTTGGGAGTTCCTTATTTTTGAGACGGAATAATCCATCCTCCACTCCGCTCTCTGCTGCCGCAAATGCCACGACCGCCTCATCTGTCTTTTCGACGATTTTTAATCCACGCAATACAAGCGTTGACCAAACAAGGCCAATGAAAAGAAAGAGAGACAGCAACAACAAAGTTAGCAGAAGAACACTGCCACGATTACTATTTAAAATTTGAAATTTAAAATTTAAAATTT
>JACQSD010000075.1 GCA_016206165.1 Candidatus Uhrbacteria bacterium | reverse complement strand
TGATTTCCTTACGGTCACTGCCTCCTCTACCTTCCAGAATGGGGTGGGCTTCAATGGGGATATCGCGATAGGGAATGCCCAAGGAGATAACGTTACGGTTAATTCAGGACTCATTAATTTCACTAACTCTGCAACCACCACCATTCCCAACAATCTCGTGAATGCGTGGTCTATTTCCACTTCGACCTCAATTACGCCGATTCTCACTATTGATACCACGGATGGAGGGAGAGTGGGGATTGGGACGGCGGCTCCCGCTTTCAATCTTGATGTCTCTGGCAATAGTCCTAATACTTTTATCCCGAGTGTCGGAACGGTGACTGTAGACATAGTCAATGTGAATACTACTGATAATACATTCTCATCATTGACATTTTCAACATTAAGTTCAACGGGAGTTTTGCGTAACAGTTCTAGAATCGTTGGTATTCATACCGATCATACCAATGGATCGATTGATGGCGACCTCGCATTTGTGACGCGTAATAATAATACGTTTGAGGAACAGATGAGAATTATCAATACTGGTAACGTCGGCATCGGCACTACTTCTCCCGCTACTCGTTTCTCCGTCGCAGGAAATACCTACTTTGGTTCAAATATCATTACCTATTCATCTTCAACTGCATCCTCACTGCAACTTGCATTTCAAAGTTCTGCCACCTCTACCATTCCCAACAATCTCGTGAATGCGTGGTCTATTTCCACTTCGACCTCAATTACGCCGATTCTCACTATTGATACCACTGGAGGAGGAAGAATTGGAATTGGTACGACCACTCCCGCTCAATTCTTTTCAGTCGCAAGCACGACATATCTTGGCGGAGCATTAGGTGTAGGTGTGGCGACAACCGCCCCAGGAGTGATTCAGACAAGCGGTGTTATCGTCGTCGGAGGATCAGGCACCTCTACCTTTGCAAACGGCATTACATTTACCAATGGATGTTTACTCCTTCCGAGCGGCCAGTGCGCGGGGACCGGGGGCAGTGGCGGTGGTGGATGGACTGATTCCGGGTCATTTGTCCAACTTACCACCACTGCGGATCAAGTGACCGTTGGCGCAACCGCGGCGATCTCTCCTGCGGTACTTTCAGTGACGGCAACTACTTCAACCGCAGTTCCACTCATCGTGCAGGGAGCCGCATCGCAATCGGTTGACCTTCTGCGTATTCAAAATTCTGGAGGGACGAATCTTGTTGTAGTAGATAGCGCGGGAAGATTCGGGATTGGGACAAGTACGCCGGGTGCAACACTCGCAGTGAATGGGCCGATATTTCTTGATTCACGTCTCATTTCTTTTGCCTCAAGTTCTGCTGCGGAGCTTACCGTCGCGTATCAGGCAGCAGCAACAACTACGGTTTTGAATAACACCATTAATATCTGGAGTATTGCGACTTCTACCAGTGATGTCCCTCCTTTATTATCTTTTGATACTGGTCGCGGGGGGCGTGTGAGCATTGGGATGGCATCCTCAACCGCCTTTCTCGGGGTGCGGGGAGCGAACTCATCAAATGCCTCATTTCATGTTGAAAACGGAACCGCTCCTGCCTCCCCGCTCATTGGCGACATCTATTCTGACGGAACAGACCTTTTATTTTATGACGGTACAGGATGGCAGGATCTCACTATTCAAGCTGCTTCCGGGGCTGGCGGGTGGACTGACGGGGGATCTGTTGTCTCTGTCACTACTGATGGAGATAGCGTGGGAATTGGTGATACGACTGCGGATGCCCGGTTGGAGGTTTCGGCAAACGGTGGTGCCGCAACACTCCTGATGCTTTCCTCTAATGATGCCAATGATGGGGATCGTCTCATCGTGACTAACGCGGGCAACGTCGGTATCGGGACGACGACGCCATTAGGTTTATTATCGGTGAACGCGAATGGAATCGGCTCTAATCCTCAATTTGTGGTGGGATCAAGCACCAAGACGGATTTTGTGATAACAAACGCCGGCAACGTCGGCATCGGGACGGGAGATCCGAGCGCACTCCTGCACGTGGTGGGCGGGTTAACC
>JACQSD010000070.1 GCA_016206165.1 Candidatus Uhrbacteria bacterium | reverse complement strand
GTCCGGAGATCAAGATCGAATTCTCGCGGGTATCAAGAACGCGAAAAGGTGCGCTGACACTCGTAATTGATCCTGAGCACGGTGCATTATCTCAGGTCGCATATTCGTGGAGCAATCGAGCGACGATAGAAGAAGTCGTCGAAGATTTGCGATGTCGTGAGGAAACGACACTGGGCAATATCGGGTATGTTGACCTCCAAACCGACACCGGGACATATCGCGACGCGGAAACAGGCGACAGTATTCGTACCTGGATGAAGGCTTCAGAGGTTGATGCGGTCGTCTGGACGGATTTGTCGAGCAATTTTGAGGAACGGACAAAGCAGCAATTTTCCGTTCCTGCTGCCATTTCTTATCTTAAAGGCCTGCCAGAGACAGGTAGAGCAGAAGCGAAAAAATATTTTGCTGAAGCACCTTCGTTTGTGAAGACACCTCTTCGAACCGCGGTAAGTAAATAGAGAAATCCAAGAATTTTCGGCGAAAGAATCAAGAGACAGGGTAACTGGTAGAAGTGGGAAAATCGAAATCTATGAAACTAGCTTCCGTAGATTTCTTAAAACAATTGAAGACACCTCTTCTGGCGATTTACCGATAAGGGTGCCTAATTCTCGAAGGGCAATGAAAACATCAGAGGGGCGCGCAGGTCGCCCTTCTACTGTCAAGAATGGGCCATCGCTCTCAGTCAACATTCGTTCTTGTGGTATTGACGCGACGATATCCCTGCCACGTTTCGACCTCAACATCGCTGGATTAACAGAAAAGTAACAACCTAATTTTTTAGCCCTTTGTAGTTCCGATAAATTGCCAGAGAACCAATGCAAAATTACGTGTCCGCGAGAGGTAGGAAAGTGCTTCTCCAGAGAGTCGATAACTGGAGTGACGGCCGAAGCACTGTGCACCGTCAAGATTTTTCCACCTTGCTCCGCGCAGATATCCAAAACACGTTCAAATACCTTGCGCTGTAACTCGTATGAGTGTCGATTAGCCGGTCGACCATCAATTCCAATCTCACCAATATAACGTGCCTCATAGGAGTACCGTTCGAATAGCTTTATTTCGTCTGGTCGCTCTGCAACGATCTCGGGGTGGAATCCGAGACCGACTCTGACATACCGGGAGTTTGCATTGAGGTCTCTATTCCAAGGCCACGCACGCGGAGTTGTGGTAACGGATAAGACCCGAATGGCCTTTTGCTCACATTCATGTACGAGCTCTACATGATCTGGGAAGAGATCGAGATGACAATGCAGATCGACGATCGGAATATTATTCCGTGTGGCCTCAATCATGGTTGAGTCACTACCCGTCTTAGTACTTTGTGCAGTTCGTCAAGCCCGCGACGGTAAAGGTCGGCGAGATCATCAATGTGCCCACTGACGTCCGATAGGGGGCCTGTCTGAAAGATCAAGGAACGTATCAGTGCCGGATTTCTCCGAGCACGATCAATTGTGTACTGAAACGCCCGAATGTCATGACCGGACGTCTCAGTCGATGAAACGGGTGCCGCAGTAAGATCACCGACATAGTACGCAGTCGGGTCAGACCGATATGCTGTGGTGATTGCTGCCCGTCGAATAACGCATGGGACACAATGTCCGCAATGTTTTGATTCTTCGCCACGCCATCGATATTTGGTCGGCGCCGAGCAGGACATGGTAAGTGGTAGTAATTTCTTGAGTGTCGCTTGATCCAGACATTCCCTAAGCAACTCGCCTTTGGTCTTAAATTGATAGGGATTAGTAACGCGTGTTGAGAACCCTAATTTTGAGAGAAGTTCATTCCACCTTGCCATATAGAAAGGATGTGTGGTTCTAGTCGTAAGTGAACCAAGACGTAGTGGATCCAGTGGCACATTCAATGAGATCAATCCATTTTCCGGCACGAATGTTTCAGCATTGTCGGACAATCCCGACACCGCTAGGCACGCGAGTGAGAAGAAGAGGAATGATCGGGATCGGGTGGAGTCTTCCTTTTCTCCCTCGGACACCAAGTTAATTGGAAAATTCAACCAAACGCGGATTTGATCAAGTCGATGCGTAGGATATTTGTTTTTTATATTCCGAAGGCATTTTTTTGGATGAAGCTCGTGGTGCCGTCACCAGCATGACTGACAAGAAGCGGTCTTCGGCCTTCTCTTAGAAGATTCAAAACGCCCACAAAACTATCTAAGCCACCCGAAAAGAGGCACACGCAGTCATGAGAACGCTCTAACTTTAATGCAGCATTTACTACAGGGGAAAGCGTGCGGAAGCGTGTTGGACGTCTTCTAAAATCAATGCTCCAGATATCACCGGTGAGAAACGCTAGCGTCCGCTCAAGTAGTTTGGTGTGCTCTATCCAAACATTGGGATTCGAGACCGGCACGATGAGATCAAACTCTCTCGACCAAGAATCCTGACTTGACATCCCTCGATTGACACGAGTATCTGCAGCGTAAACGAGAGCAGCAAGGACCAATAGATCAATCGCGATTTCAGTCGGCTTTATACCTAGTCCTGAAAGTGTATCGAGAGCCTCTCCCATTCCCCCGACAAGATGACCAGCATTGTCTGATAGATCGACGTTTATTTTAGTCGCGGTCGAGTTTGCCGCGACACGACCGCGGTCAGTTGATCCTAGTCTTCCAATTAAGACGTGCCTCGTCATCATTTATCTT
>JACQSD010000068.1 GCA_016206165.1 Candidatus Uhrbacteria bacterium | reverse complement strand
GTGGTGGAGGCGGCGGCGGTTGTATGGTAAACGCGCCAACAGGGGATTCATCACTCGTTAAATCTCCGCGGCGCGCAATCGCAGTGATGCGGTGATCCCCAGGAGGAATCATTTGTTTTGGAATATCGACAGACCAACGGCCGTTTTCATCTGTAGCAACGGTTGTTTGGTAGACGAGTGTTGTGTAGACGGAGATCATCACAAGATCACCTGCGTCTGCAGTTCCTTCAAGATGAATCACGCCTTCACGAATTTCCACGGGCGCCGTTGATTGTGGGTTACTGGGACGTTTTGGCGTTGGTGGTGTATCCTTTTCCTCAATCGTGAATGATCCTTCTGCCCATGGCCCCTCGAATCTGTATGCGTCGATTGCACGGACGCGCCAGGAGTACACACCGGGTTCAAGTGTTTGTTTGAATGTGTACGCTGATTGTGTGAGTGATGATTGGGCTGCAAGAGGGGCATCGAAAGCCTCGTTTGCTGCAAGGATGAACGTGTATGTTTTTGCCGTCGCAACATCGGACCAGTTGAATGTTTTCGGTGATGCCTTGAGCTTCGCCTCGCGTGTCGGAGATTCAAGCGTTGGTGCTGCAGGGGGTGTTGCGTTCACGGTGAATGAAAATGCTGGTGACCAATCGCCTGCCACAGTTTCACTGGACGCCTTCACACACCAGTAATACGTTCCGTCATTCAGTGGGCGCTCAACAATGCCGCTTGTCCCTGTTTTTGTGAGCGTGGTGATTGTATTCGTACATGCTTTGTCGCGCGCAACACGGAGTGCATATTGGGTTGCCCCCTCCACCGATTTCCATGAAAATGTGGGCTGCTCCCGAAGCACGGCAGCTTTTTTTGGTTCGAGGAGTTGTGGTGTATCAAGCGCTTCAACATTTGTTGTGAATGCAACGCTGCGAAGGATCGGCGTCTGCTCGTTTGTGCTCTTTGCAAAATACGCCCTGTATCGGAGAAATGTTTTTTCATTGTGTGAGGAATGAAGCACGTCTCCTGACGTTTCGTAAAAGTGTGGCACAAAATTTGTGTCATCAGTTGATCCTCCACGTGGTTCCTCATAGTTCCAGTTCGTTGCATCTGTGCTCCCACTTGTACTCGTTGCTATTTGAAACCGCAGTGTTGCGCCGGAGGGTATCGTTGCATCCCACGTGATTGCTGTCGTATTGATTGGATGATCGAACCCAATGACGCGTGATTCAAAGACGCCAGTGTCTGCAAAAAGAGCCTCGTTCCCGTAACGAAGGAGGGTTCCTTGTGCCCCCGTCGCCCAGGCGCCCGCTGGTGTGATGACGACCGCATTGAGGTTTTTCTGCGTTGGCGCAGGGGTTTTCGTCCATGTCGTCCCGTTGTATGAGAGCATGGCCCCGGCGTCTCCCACAGCAAATCCGCGATTTCCACTCACCGCAACGCCCCGCAGTGTCTCCGTCCCTTGCCGCAGTACTTCCCACTCTGGCCCTTTAAGAATTGTCCCTTGTTCGCCAGCGATAAAGACAACTCCTGTCGTTGTTGCATCCACACCAAGCAGGTTTGTTCCCTCGGGTACTATTTCAAGCGTACACCCATCACTCGAGCATCGTGCTATTTTTCCTCCGTTACCGACTGCCCAGCATACGTTATCTGCACAATCAATTGCATTCCATTGTGTCACCGTATCGCCGCCGAGACTCGTACACTGATCTTCTCCGCTACAACGAATAATCGTTCCCTCCGATCCAACGATCCACTTTTCATTCGAAAGAAAACTAATGCCGCGGAGATTATTCGTCACTTCATCATCATCGTCTGTGGCAAGTGTCCACGAGTCCCACACCCCGCCAATTTCTCGCCGGACTACAGCCCCACCATCGCCGACTGCCCAAATTTCTCGCGTGGGAGCAACCGCAACTGCATAGAGATGATCGGTCGTTGGTTGTTCTTGCTCAACAGTGAATACCTGTGTGTAGAACGTGCTTCCATTCCATCCGCCGATCGCGCCAATATTACCAACTGCCGCGCCTGTATTGCCGACGAGCGCAATCCCACGCATCGTATCAACGAGGTTCGTTGCCTTCACCCAGCCACTTCCGCTTTCGAGGGCGAGGGACCCATCATTGCGGATCACGAGATCAGTGTTGTTTCCCTCATCAAATATGGTGTCGGTGACTTTGTATGGTTTTGTCGCCCCATGACTCGTATAGACAGAAAATGCTATTGTCACCGCGACAAGAAGAATCCCGACAACTTCGTCGAGAATACCAAAGTCACGATAGGGATCAAAGTTAAAGAGGCGATTCAGGAAATACGACAGCGGTTTTCGCCACGGGCGGGTGTGATGGTGATGGTCTGGGAACATAGTGGTATAAGTTATTTAGTACCTGCGGCCGCCCCAGTAAGTGCTGTTGCCGGGTCTGGCGTTCGTAGTTTATCGAGGTAGTCTTCTAACTCCTTAGCGAAATTTATGTTTTCGCGAAACGCGTCTCGTATTTTCTCTCTCGATTCATTCCTATCAGTCATTGATAGCACACCAGCATTGCTTTTTTGTATGATAGATTCTATCTCTAGTTTACTCACTTTGTTTTCCACAGCTCTTCGTAACGTAAACTTTGCATTGTCAAGATTTCTATACAGTATTTCGAAATAATCTTTCAGATCGAGCAATTCTACTCTATTTTGTTCGTGCGGAAAATAAGGCTCTGAAAGCTGCATGTACTCGTGCGCCTCTTCAATTGATCGTGCATTATGTAGCGCTGCGGTGACATCTTCCATGGATCTTGGAGGAGAGTATTGTTGTGGCTCATTCGCAGTCATCTTCACGTCCTGTTTCGCCACTAGGCTTCCTTTTTTAACAGTCACAACGGATGGATTATGAAGAGAAAGGATAGTAACGTTCTCGCCAACCTTGTTTACTATGAGATCCCCAGTTTTTTCTGTAGCCCTTTCCTCGTTATTTGTGGTGTCAGACGGCGGACAGTTTTTCTTCAATACACGTGGTGCTCTCCCGTATATCTTGTCCAATATTTCTTTTTGCAAATCTTCGAGTCTTTTTATTTCTTCCCGCAGAAGATCAATGGTCTTCTGTAGTTCTTGTTTGTCAATCTTCATGACTGCTAGATCACGTGCACTTCTATTCATGAGCCGTTCTTCTTGTCCCAGCTTTGCGCGCAGTGGGTTCGCATCTGGTTGTGTGTAGTATTCTCTCCATAATTGATTTATTTCCTCTTGATTCTTTTTTTGCTCTTCGCAGTCATTATTTGTACCCTGAATATTTTCGCAATCGATGCGGTTTTTTCGCGCAAAACAGGCTTGGCTGCAATAGCGGAAAACAAGATCGGTGCCTTCGAAGGTAGTTGGCTCGCCATATTTATTACGAGCGATTTCATAATTTGCCTCATTTCCCATACACGGGTCCATACATTCTTCAAATCGTTTGTAGTTTTCATCCGCACATTCTTGAGGTGACATACCGTTTTCTGGTATATGAGAATCAGCGCGGCTTATTGGGGGAGGAATAAAGCCAATTGCACTGATCAGGAGAGCGACAAAAGAAATGCGTACTATTTTCATAGACTGTTGAAATAATCTTTGAGGCTGCCTGTACACGTATTGATATCACCGATTGACGATGCGATGATGCCGAGCCGCAAGTTGTTGAGAAACTCTAACGCGTCTTGCCCTTTTTTATGTGATGCTTCTATGAATTCCTGCATGTTCGTTTGCGTGCACGTGACCGTTTTGCCTTCATGGTCTACGAGATCTTCGCTCGCACCTTTAATGATCGATAGTTGCACATCGCATCCGTTTTCCGATCCACTTGTTGCTAAACCATAGACATCGCTGCCAGACTTTACCGTCATCTTCGTTGGTGTACAGGATTGAAGGCTTGACACAAAACACTCGTCTGCATGCGATGGTGTGTGATATGAGCCCTCTCCACAATCTCGTATCGATTGCTGTTGTGTGAGGCTACTGCCCCAAAAAATGGCGATAGTGAGAAAAAGAATGAGGAGTTTCATAATGTTTACGAATTGTTCAAGTATAGCAGAAAATGTTCTGTTGCGGTATCATGGGGGACTATGTTGAGAAGATTTATCCCACAATCATGGATTGAGCGCTATCGAATCCTCCGCGCCCGATATGCCGCCTGGAAGTTTGGGTACCCTTCGCGGGAGCTTATTGTGATTGGCGTGACGGGGACCGATGGGAAGACAACAACCTCGTCCCTTATTACACAACTCCTCGAATCAAGTGGCAAGAGGGTCGGGATGCTCTCAACTGTTTTTTTTCGGATTGGCGGAAAGGAACGCGTCAATGAAACAAAGCTGACCTCACTTTCATCACTAGCAGTACAACGCGCGCTCCGCGCGATGGTGGACGCCGGGGATCAGTACGCGGTTGTCGAAACGTCGTCGCACGCGCTCGATCAGCATCGCATGCTCGGAGTGGAGTATGATATTGCCGTGATCACAAATACATCGCACGAACATCTTGATTATCACAAAACAATGGAGGGGTACCGCGCAGCGAAGGGGAAGCTTTTTGCCTCGCTCGCGACTGCGTATCAAAAATCTGGCGTCAAAAAAGCAATGGTGTTGAACATGGACGATCCGACGTTTGATAATTATGTACAATTTCCGGCAGACGTGAAAATCGGTTATTCAACAAGGAGTTCTCAATCCTCACTTACTCACTTACTCACATACTCACTTACTGCTGATCACATTGTCCTCGATGGTTGGTCATCGCGGTTTAATTTGCGATTACCCTCTCCGTTATTGAGAGGGGAGGGCGAGGTTGTTACTATTCAATTACCGCTCCCAGGAACATGGAATATTTCCAATGCGCTTGCCGCAGTGAGTGTTGCATCAATTCTTGGTGTCAACACATTTGCAATCAAGAACGCACTCGCAAACGTGAAATCAGTTCCCGGGCGCATGGAGCGGATCGACGAAGGGCAACCATTTACTGTGCTCATTGATTACGCGGTGACGCCAAATGCATTCGAACATCTGTATAAATTTTTACATATAGCGAGAAGCCAGAAGCCAGAAGCAAAAATCTATGCGGTATTTGGCGCGACAGGGGAGCGGGATCGCGAGAAGCGACCAATCCTCGGTCGTATTGCCGCAGAACATGCGGACGTGGTGATTCTCACAAACGAAGATCCATGGCGTGAGGATCCGCATGCGATTATTGATGCGGTTGCAAAAGGTGCTGTTGAGGGAGGGAAAAAAGAAGGGGAGAATTTTTTCAAGATATTCGATCGCGGTGAAGCAATTCGGTATGCAGTTGAGCATGCGAAGCCCGGTGATATTGTGGTGATCACGGGCAAGGGAGCGGAAACCTCAATGGCAATCGGGAAGCAGAAGATACCATGGGATGAACGCGCGATTGTTCGCCAAATCGTCCGACAATATGCAAAACCCTAGCATTTGAGCAATGTTACGAAGTTCAACTTCGTAAGATGAGAGTGTAAAAAAAGCAAAACAATGGTAGCCGCAACCTTTAGGTTGCGCAATGGAACGCAGGCTAAAGCCTGCGCCTACGATTTTTTCTACAGTCTCATGATATGAAACGACCCCGCACCAGTTGCCTGGTGGGGGTCGCTTGGTTTTTGGTTGTGAACGCGTTACAGGAGTGCCACGGCCTCCTTCAGTGTCTCCTTCGCGTTTTCGATCGTCTTCCTCTCCTTGCTGGCCTCCTTGGTAGCGAGGAGATTTCTTACTGTACGGAGATGGGTGACAACGTCGCTCCGGACCGGCTTCTTGAACCCCGCTTCCGTGATCCTCCTCGAATCGAGGTTCATGAGCTCGGCATCGATGATCTGGAGGACGTTTTTACGACGCCCATCCGTCATCCCACCGTTCGCATTCGCCTCCGAGAGTCCGAAGAGCGCGCGCTCGAGCTGCGCGCGTATCTGCTTCAGGCGGAGCCCCTCGATCGCCCTCCGTGCGATCGTGAGCGCTTCGTCAGTCTTTGCCGGCCCCTCGGCGAGGAGCTGTGCTGCCCCATGGATCTCCTCACAGACGAATCCACTTGTTGTGGTGAACGGTGGCAACGTGAGCTGTCGCGCGTCCAACCAGCTCGATGTGAGCGTCGTCTGCACGATACGCCTCGGGTTCGCGGTTGCCTTCCGAAGCTTCGTGAGTGCATCATCGACGATCATCTCCGAACAGACGATGAGCCGTCGCACGAGTCCGCGGTAGTAGCCGATTGCGGCAGCGACGTTTCGTGAATCCTCGATGCGGCAGGCGATGCGTGCCTGTGCTGCGAGGTTCCGCGTCTGGAGCACTGCGATGTTCTTCCGGTCTCGCTTGTCGCGAAGAATGAAGACGCATCGGATCTGCTGGAGTGCTTCCACTTTTCGCAGATCGAATGCGGCGCGCAGCACGCGGACGTGCCCACCAAGCTTGACACGAAGCTCTTCCTCCGTCTTTTGCGACATGTCCGGTGAGAGGAAGAGCTCAAGGTGGATTCCCTGAAGGTCGTTCAGGATCCCGATGAGCGCGTCCACTTCGAGCGCGCCCCTCCACTGCATGTTCATGATGCCCCTGTACAACGTGTAGAGATCTGGGTATCGTGACCAGAATCCATACTTCGCCCTCGCTTCTCCACGGCGATGGCGTCCTGCCTTGTTGTACCAGAAGAAGCAGCCCTTGCGTTCCGGAGTCTCCTCGTCCGGAATATAAAGGGCAATCTTCCCGTGTGCTCCCGGCATGTAGCGCACGGGGTAGTGCTTATCAGCATGTGTCACAAACCCCGTTGCCCACTCTTTCGTGTTCAGAACGCGCATCATAGTGCGCCCGCTCCTTTCTCTTCACGGTTGTGAGCGTTGCTGTTCCTCAGATACAGCACACTCGGTTGAGTTGGAAAACACCATCGAGCACATGTATAGAAATGAGGCTACAATTTTTTTGCACTGTTGTCAAGTGTTTGTTTGTGGTACACTGCGATACCTATGCAAAATCCATTTATTTTCGCAATGAAGAATCTAACAACAGCCGCGAAGCTTCTCAAGCTTAAGCCGAAGTTTGTTGCTGCTTTAAAGAAGCCAGAACACATCTGGAACGTCGAAATTCCGGTGGTCAGGGATAATAAAAAGACGGAAACTTTTCATGGCTATCGTGTGCAGTACTCGGGCGCTCGGGGGCCATACAAGGGTGGCATTCGGTTTCATCCAGCAACAGATCTGAACGAGGTGAAGGCTCTTGCATTTTGGATGGCAGTGAAGTGCGCGACAGTCGGGATTCCCTATGGTGGAGCGAAAGGGGGAATTACCGTTGATCCAAAACAACTCTCTCATGGTGAACTTGAACGTCTCACCCGCGCATATACCCGTGCGTTGTATGATTACATTGGTCCGGAAAAAGATATTCCGGCGCCCGACGTGAATACAAATCCGCACATGATGGCATGGATGATGGACGAGTTTTCAAAAATCCGTGGATGCAATGTTCCTGGAGTCGTGACCGGCAAGCCGCTGGAGATCGGGGGAAGTCAAGGCCGTGAAGAAGCAACCGGACGTGGCGGGTTTTATGTTTTGGAAGAGCTCGCGAAAAAGTTGAAACTCAATCCAAAAAAGACGCGGGTCATTGTGCAGGGGTTTGGGAATGTCGGGTATCACTTTGCACGTTTTGCGTACAAGGCGGGCTACCAGATCATTGGTCTCTCTGATTCGCAAGGGGGTATTCTTTCGCTCGATGGCACGAGTATGGATCCAGAAAATGTCATGGCGTCGAAATTGAAGCGCGGAAGAATCCACGGGTGCTATTGCATTGGCTCTGTCTGTGATTGCGTGCACTTTACGCAAGTGACAAATGAGGAATTACTGACGACACCATGCGACGTGCTCGTGCCTGCGGCGCTTGAGAATCAGTTGACGAAACAGAATGCAAAACAGGTGAAAGCGCGGGTCGTTTTGGAGCTTGCCAATGGGCCAACGACGCCGGATGCTGACATAATCTTCAAGCGAAAGAAAATAATTCTTGTTCCGGATGTGCTTGCGAATGCGGGTGGCGTCACGGTGAGTTATTTTGAGTGGGTGCAGAATTTACAGAATTTTTATTGGACCGCAGCCGAGGTTGATGCACGGCTGAAACCGATCATGGTGCGAGCGTTCAACGAAGTGTGGGAAATGGCGGCGAAGAAAAAAACAACGCTCCGGATGGGAGCGTACTGTGTGGCGATTGAGCGGATTGCGCGAGCAATGGAGTTGCGCGGGATGGTCTAAGGCACAGATGTCACGGATATTTGACGACACGGATGATCACGGAAATAATTTATGAGCCCCGCCCCAGTCATACGACTGGAGCGGGGCTCTTGCGTGAGCTCGCAATCACTTCTTCTTCGTCTTCCGCTGGTGCCCCTCGATCAACCCCTTTGAGAGGTCCCCAAGCACGAGTACTCCGACGACCGTGATAAAAATGTCAACGAGGTCTTCGGGGAACAGGTAGCGGGTGGGGTAGAGATCGGCGAGCACCGCGATTATCGCTGTCTCGAGCCACCAGAGTCCGACGAAGAACCTGCCGATCTTCGTCGAATGGAAATCCTCCGCGGTCGCGCGATGGATCTCCTTGATCGCGACGTAGGCGATGAGGATGATCGCGTTCACCCACATGATCGGTTTCCCGACCTTGTGCGGGTTGCCGTCGATCGTGACCTGGAGCGCCTCTGCGGCTACCGAAAGCATGAGGTAGAGCGACGTGGCCGCCGCGCTCCAAAATGCCCACGTGTACGAGTCGTCCAGTCGACGCGGGACATGCTCCCGCAGCCGTCCGAGGAACACACGGATTCGTTCAATGCGCTTGCTCATGAGATTACCTCCGGAGATTGGTTGTGGGAATGTGCGAACAAGACCAGGAACACTCGACCGTACCCTGTTTTTCCGCGTTTGTCAAGAGGCATTCTTTCTGGTACGATTCTTTACTATGCCCCGTTAGAAGTTTGTTTTTGTTGATGGGGTAGGCGTTGAGCGATATACGATAGCTCATCCTCTTAATCATTAATGTTCAGTACGACGCAGAAAAATTGAATCAATTTTTCTGCCTAGAACTTCTCACGGGGTATGTCTGGACCTATTTTCGATAAAAAGAATGTGCTCGTTGCTGGAGGCGCCGGATTTATTGGTTCATTTCTCTGTGACGCATTGGTTGCGAATGCAAAAGTGATCTGTGTTGATACGTTTGTGTCCGGGAGTCATGCGAATATTGAGCACCTTCTCCGGAATCCGAATTTTGTGTTTATTAAGCACGACATGAACACCCCGATCGATTGTGAGGCGTTCCCCGAGCTCGAACGATTCAAAATTAAGTTCCAAGGAGTCCAAGAGATTTATAATCTCGCATGTCCGACATCGCCGAAGAATTTTATGGAACAGCGCATCGAAACATTGCGCGCGAATTCTTCGGCGGTCATGTATGTGATGGAGCTTGCGCTCAAGTATAAAGCGAAAGTCGTCCATGCATCATCGTCGGTTGTCTATGGTCCGCGTCCGACAGACGAAAAACCATTTGTCGAGGAATACATTGGTCTTGTTGATTTTTTGAGTCAACGCGCATGCTATGATGAAGGGAAGCGATTTGCAGAAACAGTTGTCGAGACGTATCGTGATTTTTATCGCCTCGACGCACGGATCGCGCGCCTTTTCCGCGTGTATGGGCCGCGCATGCCGCTCCGTGAAGGGCACATGATTCCCGATTTTGTGACTGCCGCACTCGATGGTCAGCCGCTCACGATTTATGGGGATAAGGATTTTAAAACGTCACTCTGCTATGTCACCGATATTGTTGATGGGCTTGTGAAGCTGATGGAGGTGCCGGCGTATACCAATCCAGTGAATCTTGGGAGTGATACCGATCTCCTCCTCGCGGATGTCGCAAACAAGATTATTACCGCAACACAGTCAACGTCAAAGGTTGAATTTGCTGACCCGCTGCTTTTCATGACGCCCCTTGGCCTTCCCGATATTCGCCGCGCAAAAGACGAGCTTGGGTGGTTACCCATTGTCGGCCTTGATCGCGGGCTCAAGGAGACGATTGATTACACGATGGCAATGAAAGGGTTGAAACAAACGACGTAACACATGACACGGAACACATGACACATAACATTATGTTGCGCGTCATGGTCAGATGTCAGATGTCAGATGTCAGATGTCAAATTGCTCATTGCTATCCCAGCGTATAACGAAGCAACACGCATCGACCTTGTGGTGCGGGAATGTCTGAAGGTGAGTCCGGACGTGATTGTCATCGACGACGGCTCCACGGATTCCACGGGTCAATATGCAGCACAAGCAGGAGCGCATGTTCTTCGTCACACCATCAATCGCGATCTTGGCGGTGCCTTGCAGACTGCATTTGCATACGCGCGCGAGTCCGATGCGGATGTGCTCGTCACGATCGATGGTGATGGCCAATTTTCACCGGGAGATATTCCGCGGCTCATTGCACCGATTGTCGCAGGGGATGCGGATGTCGTTTTTGGGTCTCGTTTTTTGCAAGAGAATCAGGTTCCATTCAAGCGACGACTGGGGAACATTGTGGCGAATATCGTCACGTGGTTCTTATTTGGCGCACACGTCTCCGATACGCAATCCGGATTTCGTGCATTTCATCGCGCTGCATTCGCAACAATGATATTACACACGAACGGTATGGAGATTTCGAGCGAGATTGTGCAGGAGGTGTGGAATCGTAAACTTCGTATTGCCGAGGTCCCTGTGTCGGTGACGTACGATGCATATACAGGAGCGAAGGGGCAAGGGTTTCGGCGAGGTCTTCGCACGCTTGGCGCGCTCATTTTGCGGCGCATGACATAAGGAAGTATGATCATCCAAATACTCATTACTCTTTTTGTTCTTTTTGCACTCTCGCGTGTCGTGATTCGCTTTCGCGCAGGCGAGATGACACCACGTGAATGTCTCTTTTGGTTTTTCTTTTGGGTTGTTGTGGGCGGCGTTGGTGTGTATCCGAATGTTGCGAGTTGGCTCGCAATTGCACTTGGGGTCGGGCGCGGCGCGGATGCAATTGTCTACGTTGCGCTCCTCGCCATTTTTTATATTCTCTTTCGTATTTTTACTCGGATCGAGCGCATCGAGCGCAATATCACAGCACTGGTGCGTGAGATCGCGCTCCGTGACGCTCGACACGGGCATGATCACGAGCAGGCAAAAAAATGATCGCTGTTGTTGTCGTTACGTATAACGCGAAGCCGTATCTCGCAGATTTACTCCAAAGTCTGTTTGCGACGCAATATGTGGGAACATGGCGATTGATTGTAGTTGATAATGCATCAACTGATGATACGGTTCGTATCATCAGTCATTCCCAATTCCTCACCGCCAAAGCGGGATCCCGCTGCGGCGGGACAATTCCCAATTCCCAATTAATTTCAAACTCATCCAACCTTGGATTCGCTGAAGGCAACAACATTGGCATTCGTGCGGCGCTCGAGGAGGGCGCTGATTTTGTTGTGCTTCTGAATCACGACACGGTCGTTGATCCGCACTGGCTCACGAATCTTGAAGCGACGATGAAGAGCGACGAAAAAATTGGTGCGGCACAGGCGCGCCTCATGCTTTGGCCCGCCGAAGGCGAGGCTCGCCAGGGGCGGCCTGACAAGGACAAGATCAATTCGATCGGCAACGAAATTCATTACCTCGGTTTCGGTTACACCGGCGGGTATCAGCAGCGTTTCGAAATGTCGAAATGTCGAAATGTCGAAATCTCATATTGCTCCGGTGCAGCCGTCATGTATCGTGCATCGGCGCTCCGTGCTGTTGGCTTCCTCGACGAATCCTTTTTCATGTATCACGAAGATCTTGATCTCGGATGGCGACTGTGGATGGCTGGATGGAAGAATGTCCTTGCATCAGAAGCAGTGGTGTATCACAAATACGAGTTCTCACGAAGCATTAAAAAATACTATTTCATGGAACGGAATCGATTCCTCGTACTCCTCGAGCTCTATCGCATTCCGACGTTGATCTTGATTGCTCCTGCGTTTTTCGTGATGGAGCTCGGGCTGTTTGTAAAAGCGTTGGTTTCCGGATGGGGGAGAGAGAAATTCCGTGCGTATGCATTTTTCCTTCGGCCATTGACATGGAAGTTAATTTGGACAAAGCGAAAAGAAAAACAATCGCTCCGCCGCGTCAGCGATCGCGCGATTACGCAGCGCTTCACTGGCGTGATCGAGTCTCAAGAATTTTCAAGTCCAATCGTTCGATGCATTGTCAATCCACTTTTCAACCTCTATTGGCAGATCGTGCGCAGAATAATATTTTGGTAGCCATGAAAATTGCTCACATCGTTTCAACATTTCCTCCGTATCATGGCGGCATGGGAAATTCCGTTGCCGGGATGGCGGATGCATTGGCGTCGCGCGGGCATGAGGTGACGGTGTTCACCACGAATTATGAATTAGGAATAAAGAATAAAGCGGCGGATCGCATTATTCATAATTCACCATTCGTTATTCATCGTTTGTGGTCGCTGCTGAAAATAGGCAACGCTGCCCTCCTGCCCCAGCTCCTTTGGAATCTTCAAGGCTATGATCTTGTCCATCTCCACGTGCCATTTTTCGGCGGGGCAGAGATTGTTGCACTCTGGAAACGTTTTTGTCTCTGGCCGAAGCCAGCGCCGCTGGTTATCACGTATCATATGGATGCGGTGGCAGAAGAGTGGAAAGGCAAGTTTTTTGCATGGTACAATCGACACATTCTTCCATGGATTTTGACGAGCGCCGATCGTATCATCGTCACATCTGATGATTATGCCGCACATTCGCTTTTGGCGGACATGCCTGCAATCGCATCAAAACTGGTCACGGTTCCGCTCGCCATCGATATTGCGAAATTCTCAAAGCGAGGAGTGGGAGATGCGCGGACGATCCTCTTTGTTGGCGGACTTGATCGCGCCCATGCATTCAAAGGAGTGGACATTCTCCTCCGTGCATTCAAACTCATGAGCGATTTTGGAGAAGCGCAGCTCGTGATCGTTGGTGATGGTGATCTGCGGGTGACATACGAGGCGCTCGCTCAAGAACTTGATATTACAAAAAAAGTAAAATTTGCTGGTGCTGTTTCTGAATCAGAACTCGTCCGTCAGTATGGAGATGCAACATGCGTCGTTTTACCTTCGATCAATGCTTCAGAGGCATTCGGTATGGTCCTCTTGGAAGCGATGGCAGCAGGGAAGCCGGTGATTGCGTCGAATCTCCCGGGAGTTCGTTCTGTAGTCGTCGACGGGGCAACAGGAGTACTTGTGAAGCCGGGTGATATTGTCGGCCTTGCAAAAACGATGACGGATCTCGTGAACAATCCAGAGTATGCCGAACAACTCGGCGCGGCAGGGCGAAGGAGAGTGGAAAAAGAATTTCGATTGGAAGTCGGTGGAGAAAAATTGGAAAAAATTTATCGTGATCTTTTATAAAAGAGAACCCCCGGCTCATTGAGAGTCGGGGGGTGCCTCCTGTTCTTCGTGGTCGGGCGACGGCCGCTCCTTGAGCACGCCGCGATAGAATGCCTTCACCTCATCCGGAACGCTTTCCGGTGCCTCTTCCTTGATCATGATCTCCGAGATGTCAGAGTACGTCTCGGTTGTCCTTGCAAAGAGGTTATTGAGCCAGTGGTTCCGGTCGAGACCCGTACGCACGCGGGTTGTGAACGCCTTGTGCTTTGGGTCCGCCGCGACGCTCGTCATCACCATCCGAAAGCGCAGTGTTGTCCATAGCGACAGGTGCTGGAACCATGCGACATGGACAAATTCGTGTACTGTGGATGACTCGCCAATCATTGGGTCGAGCGTGAGCGAATTCGTGAGCGGGTTGTAGTACCCATCCACTTTCTCACCCGTGAACGGCGCATGCAGATTCCGTATGTAGTTGACTCGAATCTGCTTCAGCGACGGCACGATCGCGGGGTCGAAGTACTTGTTGAGGACCCCGTGCATCCTCTGGTCGAGCTCTGCCACCGAAGCATCAGTGAGCCCGCCAGTCATGCGCGGATTCGCGCATGTGCAGAGCGCAAGCGTGAACAGTCCTCCGAGGAGGACTATGACGAATCGCCTCATCAGAGCCTCCATTCTGGCCATTGGCCGGAAATATGGTAAGGTACAATCGTTTGACGGAAACAACATTCAATAATAGCGTATTTTTCGACTATTGTCAATGGTATGATGAAAATCATGTTGATCACGAATCTCTTTGCGCCGCATGCGCGGGGGGGTGCGGAGCGCGTGGTGGAAACGATTGCCGACGCACTCGTGGATTGTGGGCATGAGGTGGTTGTCGTGACCACGCAACGCGATGGGATTGGAATTGAAATGGGCAAATATAAGATCTATCGATTCCACCCATGGAATTTGTTTTGGTATGGCGATATTGACATGCAACCATTGTGGAAGCGCGCGATCTGGCGGCTTGTTGATCTCTATAGCTATGCAAGTGCGAAACACGTCGCGTCGATCATGTTTAAAGAGTATCCGCAGATCGTGATGACACATAATCTTGTTGGCATGGGGTATCGCATACCAGAAATGTTGAGGCGTTTCCGTGCGCGACACATCCATACACTCCATGACGTGCAACTCATTGTTCCCTCTGGGCAGTTGGCACATCACGCGCGCCAGACAATATTTCATCAGCTCTATGCGTGGATTTGTCGCAGACGTTTTGGTTCGCCTCGCCTCGTCGTCAGCCCCTCGCAGTGGCTTCTCGACTTTTATGGAGCACGTAACTTTTTTCCGCGATCAAAGAAGATTGTCTTCCATAACCCTATTGTACAAATAAAACCGGTAGCGAGAAGCGAGAAGCCAGAAGCCAGAAGCGATCTGCGCCTGCTCTACGTCGGGCAATTGGAAGAACATAAGGGGGTGCTCTTTTTGATCGAGGCGATAAAGAAATGCAGAATGCAAAATGCAGAATGCAAAATATCTCTTGACATTGCTGGATCGGGAAGTCAACTCGAGCAGGTTCAGCATGTAGCAAATAAGGAACCGTGGATTACTATGCATGGCGCTGTTGTGCATGATAAACTCGATGTGTTTTACGAAAACGCTGATGCCGTTGTTGTCCCCTCGCTCGTGCACGAGAATCAGCCGACGGTGATTCTCGAGGCATTCGCATATGACGTTCCGGTGATCGCAAGTAGCGTTGGTGGTATTCCAGAGTTAGTGGATGAAAAGACAGGTTTTCTTTTTGGTGCCGGGGATGCCGATAGTCTTTGCGCGGTACTCACGCGGATTATGCAAGAACCAAAAATGCTCTCCGAAATGCGGAGAGGGATTGTGGAACGGAAGCTTGGATTGAGTCCGGCAGCATACGTGGAGCAACTCCTTCATCACATACAGGAACTATAGTCCTCGAGCCCTGTCGAGAGGTTACCTTATTATCGGTGATATTCGAAAATAAAATCCTGATCGTTGATTGAGAAGGAGGTGTCTGCAGTTGCTGATGCCTCTTTTTTTATTTTTGAGAAGTTGACCCAATACCGATTGAGCACAAAATATGCACGATTGACCTTTGCGAGATCCATTGCCTGCTCCATCGTCGCACGCGATGCCGATGTGTAGACCATGTCGAGATAGTATTGATAGAGCGGGGAGCCTGTGGGGATTGGGTAGAAAAAGATAACATCTGACATCTGACATCT
>JACQSD010000074.1 GCA_016206165.1 Candidatus Uhrbacteria bacterium | reverse complement strand
GTCTTTGGGTCTGCGCGCCTGCATCCGGGGACGAGATGGTACAAAGAGTGCGTGTATTTTGGGAAGATTGCCGGCAAGGCCGGATTCAATATCATCACTGGAGGCGGTCCCGGGATTATGGAAGCAGCAAATAAAGGCGCGGTCGAGGCAGGCGTAGAATCTATTGGGATTAACATCCAGCTTCCGTTTGAGCAACGGATTAATAAATACGTGCGGAAGGGCATGGCATTCGATTACTTCTTCACGCGCAAAGTCATGCTCGCAGCATCTGCGCAAGCCTACATCTTTTTCCCGGGCGGGTTCGGTACCGTGGATGAGTTTTCTGAGATGTTGACGTTGGTACAGACAAAAAAGATGGCGCCGGTGCCCATGGTTTGTGTCGGGAAGGAATTCTGGGACCCATGGATGGCGTGGTGCAAGAAAATGCTTGAGATGAAGACAATTTCACCGAGCGACATGCAACTATTTCATGTGGTCGACACTGCAGAGGAAGCACTTGCGCTCATCAAACATTCCGAGGAGCGAGAAATTTTTTAGGCTCTATTGTAGGAACAACAAAAGACCCCGGCGCATATGCCGGGGTTTTTGTGTTACATCGGTGCATGCCGCCTACCAAATAAACTGCATCAATGCGGGTGGATAGACAATATATGATAGTCCGAACTGCTCCTTGAAGTGTGAGAATCCTTCCCATGACGTCGGATATCCCGGGGCTGCCATGAGTCCAAAATCAAGATATCGCATGCCTCGTGCTAGCGATTCTTGGTACCAGTGGTCAATGAGACCGACGCTCGCGTATGGATGTTCTTTTGGTGCACAGGTAAACGCGGTGACGTGTATCGAGACGCTATGTTCAGGTATATACAATATGCCGAGCCCGGCGATAATGCGTCCGAGTGTATCGCGCACTCCATACAGGACAAAGTTTTTTCCGTACTCTTGCGTTCGCTTACGAATCCGGATGATGGGTTTTTCGCGCACGACGCGATAAATAGAACTTTCACGGTGCGCATGTGCATAGGTGTCTGCATCTATTTCTTCAATGTGGAACGAACTACGAGCGTACTGTTTCAAATGTCGTCTTGCATTTGTTGACCACGGGCGCGTGTACTCGTTGCCCAGCCGTGTGTATGCGGTGCGTCCAAGTCCGGGTGTTCCGGGCACGCGGTGCCACGTGCGCGGGACGTCTGTCCGGGCCACTCTCTGCCAACGGACGAGGCGCGCCATGCTGCGGTCCATATGTGGTTCCGCATCACCTAAAAAATACGCAGTGCGCAACGAACCAAATCGACTGATGACCCCCCGTACATTGTCGCATGTAATCGGAGACAGATGGAATGTATCGTATGGAGTATCCGTCACGAGAAATGTAGGATCTCCGTACGCGATGAAGAAGTCATGTGGAGGTGGGTCACCCATAACGCCCGATCCACGGCGGCGGTAGATGCCAAGCGTGCTCAAACGGAATGTAAAGAGAGAGGCGTGTGCGAGTATGCCATCTACATGTGTGAGTAGCTCTGGTGTATCGTACACATTCGCGACGAGCCATCCTTGGGGCGTCATCAGCGCGGATAGGTTTTGTATAAATTGGTCATCTCCGAGGAGTGGTGAAGGATTTGGACCATCAAAAAGATCAACCAGTATGAGGTCAAACGGCGCACGCACATGCGTTGCAATTTCCTTTGCGTCTGCCAGTACAATTTCTGGCAACGGATATGGTGCATGGAGACGTAACTCCTTCGCGATACGGATCATTTCAGGGTCACGCTCGATTACCACAATATGGCACCCAGGAAAGCGTTTGTGGAGCGTCCTGACCTCTCCTGCTGCTCCCAATCCGAGCATAAGGATGCGTCGCGGGCGAAAGCTTTTTGGTAATTGTCTCAATACGGCGCGCCACATTTTTTCTGAATATGAACTCGTTTGCCCACACCCGCGCACGGATACACGCCAACGACCAAACATTCGAGCCAGAGTAATTGGGCCGTTGATGTCCGAATTGACTTGTCTATTTTCGTAGAGCCATGACATACATGGGTGTATATTCACGGTAGTATAAAAAATATCTTCTGGATAGTCATTGCGCAAAAATACCGCCCAAAGATGGGCGGCATTCTTTTCATGATTATTCATTTGGACCTAAGCGGAATCGCCCCGTCATCCGACGGGGCGTCCCGGGTTCATCCCGGGACGAACCCCCGCTTCAACATTGTCCCGACAACCCTTTGGACCTGGGGGGAATCGAACCCCCGCTTCAGCTTTGCAAATGCCGCGGTCTACCATTGAACTACAGGCCCACAGTGGGTCTAAAAATTAAGTGAAGGGAGTACTATAGGCCCTCTGTGTTCTGTTGTCGGACACCAGGAATGAAGTTGCCAAGGATCCACTGCACAAAGCCTTGGTGTAGGTTAAAGATAACAAGGAAACCAATGAAGG
>JACQSD010000067.1 GCA_016206165.1 Candidatus Uhrbacteria bacterium | reverse complement strand
TGGTTATTAGGATTTGTCCCGCATTCTGACGGGATCCCGCCAGAGGCGGTGATTTCGGATTTAGGATTTTGGAATTAGGATTTTAATTCTGTAGTTGTTCTCTCAAATATTGTTTCGCGGATGTGAGATCCTTCTCTACTGCACTCGGCGTGCGGCTCTGAATTTTTGCAATTGCTTCCAACGAAAATCCTTGGAGTACATGGAGGAGGAGTACTTGACGCCATGCCTCCGGAAGCACGCGAACCCATGCGGAGAGATCACGGAGGAGCTCCTCGCGTGATTGCGCTTCACCGGGATCAAACCACTGTTCATTTGCAACGAACTGCTCAAATTTCAAATCATCATCGGGCTGCCACATGTCAATTTTTTCTTCAATCGGGCCTGCGATTGTTTTATCACTCTGCGAATCCGGGAGCTGCCGCTCAAGTGACACCCGTGCGGCGCGATCCACCTGCAACGCACGAATTTGTTCCTTTACTATTTCAAGTGCACGCTGAAAAAACCAGTGTTCAAGGGTGAGCCCCTCTGGCCGATCGTTGAGCTCTGCATGCACATCAACAATGGTATCGGCGATAACACCCTCTGGCCGGATCGCTTTGGGTGGGATCGCCCCTTCCATGATCGCATACCCAATTTCGCGCGTGAGGTGGCGCTTGAGTGCAGCGAGCAGCGGCTCCACACGTTCCATAAATGCCTCTCTCGTAATCTGTGGGCGCTCACTCACCCAATCATCGATCATATTCCACTCCTTCGGCGAGACGGATGTATGATGCGGCGATGATCGAGCGCGAAGATGATCGTACGTTTTTTTAATTTGTTCAACAAGTTTATCCTTTGCAAAATCAATCGCCTCTCCAATTGTATGATCATCCTCGAACGCATAGAGATCCTCATGTGGCCAGTGCAGCATGAGAGTTACCTTATATGCGTGTTTTTTGACGAGGCGCTCGATCTTCGCATCAAGGATCGTGGAATCACGATCGCGTGGAATAATGAGTCGTTCAAGCTGCTCGTGCTTCGTCGCGATATACGCCCGCGCCTGTTCTTTCTCCGCATCGGTGCAATTTTTGAAATAGTATTCAATGTGCATATTTTTTGAGTATACCATTTTTTGACACGGATTGAAAATCGTCAATAGAACACAGGAGCGCCAACCTCAATGACTGCGTGACTCAACCCTTTCCATTCAAATGACATCATTGCAATGCGACGCGGTTGATAAAAGAGTGGATACTCACACAGTTGCACCTCGACAAATCCTCGCTCAATATCTGCATCCTTCACCGGTATCGTGAGGAAGAAATTCTTATCTAACTGCACTCTATCATTCGATTCAAGAAAACGCCAGCGAATATGTGCAGAGGGACCAAGCGGCCCAGAACGGAGGAGCTGCATCGGAATCCGGAAAGTTTTTAAACCTCCGGGATCAATGGGTGCTCCACGATACCGCCATCGACCAACGTTCGCCGCTGCAGCATAGGTAAACGGAAATGCAATAGGATCACCCCCCGCAGAGAACCCCTCGCGGAGTTGCAGCGGTGCACGATCGGCGGTGAGCCGTTCACTGAACGGAAGGGCACGATAGCCAACCGATTGATCATACTGATACAGGAACACTGTTTCCTTTGCTCGTTGCCCATCAATAACCTGACATGCTGCCCCATGGCGCGCGATCGTGCTCACATTCAACGTCTCCGCACCGGCGAGCTCTGGATATGCGACTCGCATCGCCCGGTTAATGCCATAGTTTGATAGTGCATACGCCCCATGAACAACTCTTGGCAACCCAAGCACATAGATACCCGGAGAAAATACGGATTGGACAGCAGGAAGAATCTGTTCTTTGACACGAGCAAGCGCAAGACGTACCGCGGTACTCGCTTCCATGTATGGAATTTGTCCATAAAGCGATGCGGCCCCCCAGACAAGGATGATGGAGAGGAGTGATACTGATGCAATATACCTTGTCCATGTATTGTACGCGAGAGAAAGTACGGCAGCAATACTCCACGCAATGCCGATCGATGGAGTAAAAATAAATCGCATATTTTGATGTTCGCTCGTAATGAGTGTCATGTATCCAAGGAGTGGGGCGAGGAAGACAAACGTAAGAAAAATTCCGAACATCATATCACGAACCCCATGCCACGATTTTTTGATCACCCCAAGAATAAACGTCGTGAGTATCCCAAGACTCCCAATGCCATAGACGATTAAATACATCGTGCGGTCAATCCCCCACCACTCAAAACCATTCGCATGCATCACCCCTGTTCCAAAAAGGCGAAGAAATTTCCATAGATGATGTATATCTCCGATGAAAAAACGCGGAAATCCAGCAGCGTTATTCTCATACATAAAATGTCCTAAGATACGGTAACGGACGAGGAAAAAAATAATAAGGCCAAGGACCATGATGAGATATGGCCATACGATCGTCATGGTTTCGCGCAATGACTTCCCAAAAAATGACTTGTACGTTTGAAAATACAGGCAATCGATACCGACGAGCGCTCCCACAAGTACAATTCCATTTTCCTTTCCAAAAAAGGTAAGCAGCGTCGTCATCCCAAACAAGAGAAGGTATCGTTGTATGCGTGTTCGTCGATACTCGACATACCACCACACACTCAATAAAAGGAAGAAAAGCATCACGAGATCTGTCCGTCCTGCGATCCATACTACAGATTCTGCACTGAAGGGGCTTACGAGAAAGAGAATACCAACGAGCCACGCCTGTACCTTATTTCCGATGAGGCGCACTGCAATAAGAATAAGGAGTGCAACACTCGAGCCAAACAGCAAAAGATTCGTGAGATGATAACCAAAAGGAGTGGTACCGAAGAGCTGGTAATCAACCCAGAATGAGAGGTTCACGACCGGTCGAAAGAAAGAGGAACCACCAATGGGACTCGTGAGGAGTGTAACGACTGGATGTTTCGTCGCGCGTGCCTCATACACAGCATCGATGAAATCATAATCGTCTGCGAGGAAACCAACACTGAATGTTCTATAAAACAAAACCATGGTAGCCACCAGTGCACTGACTACCACGAAAATAATAAATCTGTGTGATAAGGATCGAGACATATGCTCCAGAACATAGCGCCTTGAATCCTCTGTGGTTCAGGGCGAACCATCCCGTGCCCTTCACTCCGGGGCCTGGACTCGAACCAGAATAACATGCTCCAGAGGCATGTGTCCTACCATTAGACGACCCCGGAACAAAAGGCGCGGGACGGAATTATGTCGATACCACCTCACCACCGAATGTTTTGAGAATCTGTGATACGAGTGGATCTTCCTTTTGTATATGCGACACTGGATTTATCGCACGCACAACCTTGAGTTCAATTGCGCTCCCGACGACATCAGCAATGGCGTGTTGAACGAGCGCATGCATTGCTGGCGTCTCGACACGTTCACGATGAAAGTCGTATGCAAAACCAATGGAAACACAATTCCCCTCAATTGCCACAGGATACCCGACACGGAGCACAACGGCAAGTGCCCGATGTTCGCGCTCGACATGTGCGACGACGTCATCCCATCGTGCGGCGAGATCCTCGATCGAGAAAATGCTTCCGGTTGCTCCATGTTTTTCTATCCCCGACGTATCCTCTGCGGGGGCATGAGACTCATCCGCGAGCTCCGCACTGGACGCTCGGACATTCTGCGCTCCCCTGCCCGGCAATGCGCTCACTTGCGCTGCTTGTAAAAGCGTTGCTTCAAGGACAAGAAGCGGCAATGCGCTCTTCCGGAGCATCTCTTCGTGCTGAAGCAAGGTCTCAAGGACGTGCAACAGAACGTGGGCATTTGTTTTTTTGCTCATCGCCTCAAGACGTGCTGTATCCTGCACGCGTGACGCAAGAGCGCTCCCGCGTGCAAGCGCATGATGGAGCAGCACCTGCGTTGCGTGCACGAGCGTCGTCATATATTGCACGGGATCAATGCCACTCGTTTCCACCGTCTCCACACATTGCAGTATTGTTCCAATATCCTCGTTGATCATCGCGTCGAGACATACAAGCGCCGCCTTCATATCCGTATGTGGAAGGACAAGGTCTGCGGTTTCTGCACCAATTTGTTTTTCGCCGATCGCAAGCACTTGTCCCAAAACCGATTCTGCATCGCGCATTGAACCATCGGCAACCTCCGCAATGCGCTCGAGTACTGTTGTATCGACGCGCACTCCCTCACGTGTTGCAAGATCACGAAGGCGCTCAACCATCGACACCACGGGAACCTGCCGAAAATCAAATCGCTGACATCGCGAAAGAATTGTTTCTGGAATTTTATGAATCTCTGTTGTTGCAAGGATAAAGAGAACATTCGGCGGAGGCTCCTCGAGCGTCTTCAACAGTGCATTAAAGGCGGAGAGCGAGAGCATGTGTGCCTCGTCGATCAAGAATACCTTATACTGCAGCTGCGTTGCCGCGACGCGTGTTGCAGCGATAATATTCTCACGGACATTGTCAACGCCAGTATTCGACGCTGCATCAATTTCGATAACGTCAAGCGCCCGGCCATCGCGAATAGCAACACACACGTCACATGTCGTACACGGCACTGCGCTCCCTTTCTTTTTTTGCTCACAATTCAGCGCCTTTGCAAAAATGCGTGCAGTTGTTGTTTTCCCAAGGCCTCTCGGGCCAGAAAAAAGATACGCATGCGCGATGCGCCCGTCCTCGATCTCATGCATGAGCGTAATTTTCACGTGGTTCTGATCCACGATCTCATCCCACGTTTGCGGACGATATTTGCGGTAGAGGGTAGTAGACATGTCAGTGAAGACAGTCAGTAAGTGAAGTAAGTAAAGACAGCTTACTTTACTGACTTTACTGATACACTGTCTCACTATCAAAGTGTTCGTTCAACCGTCGGCAATTCGGTTTCATCTCCCCCGAGCTGCGAGCGTTCGAGAATTTCTGCTTCGACAATGCGCCGATCACGCCCGAATTTCAAACGTGACAATTGTTTTATCTTTTCCATAAGATCGACATCGTCTCGATGAAATGGAATTGTTCCCATATTAAACGGTGGCGCAGCAGTATTGTCAATGAGCAGTTTTACATATGCAGTAAAACGCTCGACGTTCACGAGGTCATACGCCGTGAACACGGGGGCATATTCCTTCGCGAGCACCTCCGCATCTTCAACGCCAATCCGAAACGAAAGCATGGTCCCTGCGTTCCCGAGCACCGCATCACGAATCTCTGTGTTCTTGCCATCTTGCACAAGCTGCCCCATGTATTGGTGGGCAATGGTCATGTCGAGCCGGTATTTGCGCGCCTCCGACAAAATAGTGGCAATCGATTTCGTAATAAAATTCTGAAACTCATCAATATAGAGATAAAAGTCATGGCGCTTTTCCTCCGCGAGATCAGCACGCCGCATTGCCGCCATCTGCAGTTTCGAAACAAGGATAAGACCGAGGAGATTCGAGTTCATTTCTCCAATTTTCCCTTTCGCGAGATTCGCAATGAGAATCTTTTTTTCGTCCATGATTTGCCTGAAATTAAACCCACTCTTTGGTTGCCCAATGATATTCCGCATCAACTGATTCTCAATAAAGCGTCCAATCTTTGACACAAGATACGGAAGCATCTCCCCTTTCGTCTGCCCTGATGTCTGCGGTAATTCCTTCTCCCAGAATGCACGAATGATCGGGTCGTCCACAGCACGCAACTGGTGCCGCTGGAATTCTTTATCGGTGAGAATACGAGGAATTTCGACAATCGTATTTCCGTTCTTCGGATCTGCCATCAACGTGAGCATCGCATTCCGCATGTAGTGCTCGAACATGGGGCCAATCATCGATGGATCAGTGACGAGTTTATAAAAGATCGCAATCATTTCCTGCGTCGCAAAATCTTTTTCCTGCTCCGTTTCTGCCTCAAGCATGTTTAATCCCATCGGTCGCTCGGCATCCGATGGATCAAAGTAAATGACATCCTCGGCACGCTCCTTTGGTACGCTCGAAAGAACGTCGTCCGCAAAATCTCCATGCGGATCAATAACGCAGACGCCGTCACCATTCGCAATGTCCTGTTTGACCATATTTGCAAGAAGCACCGATTTCCCTGACCCAGACTTACCAATAATGTACACGTGCCTCCGCCGGTCCTCGCGCTTGATCCGAACAAGCACATCGTCGCCACGATATGTACACTTCCCCAAAGCAATGCCGTTCTTCGGCATATTCACCGGCGGCGGTGCCTTTTTTGCCATGAGCCAACGAATATTTGGGGTCTCGGTGGTTGGGAGTGGAAAATGAAAGAGACTCGCCATCTCTTCAGTATTCAAAAGGATCGCGTGGCGCTCATCGAAATGTCGATAAATAAAATCCTCGGTGATCCATCGCGTTTTTGAAAAATTCCAAAAATCACGCCATGACCAATTATATCGATGCTCGTGGAGCTCGGAAAATTCATTCCCGTATTCATACCAACTGAATTGATTAAACGCATTCGCAATATTTTCAAGCTGCTGCTCTGCGTGTTCATGATTCCGCGACGAAACAATAATACGGATGTTCACTTGGAGCCCTGCCTTACTTGATTTTTCTTCGATCCCCTTTACCATCTCTTCTTCGAGTGGCGAGAGTTTATAGAGTTCTTCTTTTTTTGCGGGGTCAGCGCCCCGCGCTGCTTTTCCAATTTTATGAAGGAGTGCGGTAACCGCACCAAGCGGAGAGCGGAAGACGCGTCCGAGCGCTTCCCCAATCTTTTTCCCCTGTTGCATCTCTGCTGCCACTTCCCTCCCTACGTGATGCCAATCTTCGTGCGCTGGGCGCACCACATACTGAATTGCTGCTCCATCACCCTCGCTCACTTTTGCAAGCGCGTTTGTGAGCGCGTTCAATGTATCGGATTCAATCCTTCGATACGTGCGAAACGGGAAAATAAACGAGCGCTCAGTACGAAGAAGATCGGCAACCGTGGTGCCTTGCGCCGCAAACATATTATAGTCGTCAACCGGATCAATTTGTGCCTGCGGGTATTGTGCGTGAATTTGTTCCTGCATGTCTCGCTCTAATTTCGGCGGAACAGCAACGTAAAAGGAGATGAGCCCATGTGCCGCAACAATTTCAAACGATACATGATCCTCACGCCCAAAAAACCATGCTTTAAACCCGTGTTCTGGAGTCATCCCCCCGATGTTCGAAAATAAAGACTCTGCAGCACCGAGCCGCTCTCGGATCTGTTCAATCGTCACAATGCCTCGCTGTTCCTCCTCTTGTTTCCCTTTTGCCGCTTCTTTCGGAACAGTGACGAGAAATATTTTCAGTTGGAAGGCGATCGGCAATCGATACGTACGCCGGAGAAAAAAACGAATGACAAGGAGCGCGATCCAAAGAACAAGAAAACCACCAATGCTCGCAAGCACGGCAATGACAATCGGATTCTCAAGCAATGAGTTCAAAAACATCATGCGTCATCCTTCTTATGTTGCAATCGCAAAAGTTTATCTGTTTTGATTTTTGCCTCTTGTTCAAGGAAGAAGGAACTCACTCCGGGGATCAGTTTGAGCCAGGATTTGAGGAGCGTCATGAGTGCGTATGCGGTCGCACGCGCTGTTGCGAGGAGCCCCTCAATTGTGTGTGCTGTTGCTTCTCCCTTTTTTTTAAACTGCTCTTGCTCGCGTGGATTCATTGTAAAATAAACCTCGCCAATCTCTTCTTCAAGAATTTTTTCCACATCGCGAAGGAGTGCACTTTTTGCTGCTGCCGTTGCGACATTCGATTGCACTGACGGCCTGCTCGGCTCTGCAACTTCCTCCACTGGAATCACTGCTTCCGCTGCTTCCCGTTCCGTGGGCAACACCTTTTCTCCACGTTCAAGACCACCCTGTGCATGTTCAGGAATTGGCATGTGCTCAATCGGTGGACGCAATGGTCGAATGGTGTCTGCCATAATACGCGGAGAGTATACCCTGCACCACATAGGGTGCAGGGTACCCTATACTCCACGTAGTATAGGGTACCATAAATGCGAAGAACCTGCTACAATATAAAAATATGACCCCATTCACAGAGCTTGCACTTGCCGTACTGACGGCGAGTGTCATTGGTATCATCCTCAAAGCACTCCGGCAGCCACTCATCCTTGCGTATATCCTCGCGGGTATTGTGCTTGGCCCGATTGGTTTCCGAGTCATCCAAAGTGAGGGGGTACTCGTCACACTTTCCACGCTCGGCATCGCATTCCTCCTCTTTCTCATCGGCCTCGAACTTGACCTGAAAAAACTGAATACGATGCGCGTCTCCGCGATCATTGTTGGTGTTGGTCAAATTATTTTCACCGCACTCATTGGTTTTGGTCTTGTCCGTCTCTTTGGCATTGCCCTGCTTCCATCGCTCTACATTGCACTTGCGCTCACATTTTCATCGACGGTCGTCGTCGTTAAACTCTTGAGTGTAAAACAGGATCTTGATGCATGGTACGCGCGGTTAACGATCGCAATGCTCCTCGTGCAGGATCTTGTTGCAATTATTCTCCTCATTCTCCTCGCTGGACTTGGTGACCCAAGCGCATCTCCGCTCAATCTCACACTCTCCCTGCTCTGGTTCTTGCTCAAGGGTTGTTTACTGCTCGCGAGCGCACTCCTTTTTGCACAAACGATCCTCCGCCCGCTCTTTCTCCGCTTTGCGCGATCACAAGAACTTCTCCTCATCGGAAGTATTGCATGGTGCTTCCTTGGTGCACTCCTCGCGGATATCGCTGGATTTTCAATCGCAATCGGCGCATTCTTTGCAGGGCTTGCTATTGCACAGCTCCCGTATCATCTTGAAATTGCGAGCCGCGTGCGCGTGCTGCGAGACTTTTTTCTTGTGCTCTTCTTTGTCGCACTCGGCGCACAACTCGCGCCAGTGACGTCAATCAACCAACTCATCCCTGCACTCCTCTTATCACTCTTTGTCCTTGTGGGGAACCCACTCATTGTGCTCGCGCTCATGGGTGTGCTCGGATATCGAAAGCGCATTGGTTTTTTTGTCGGGCTTGCGATGGCACAAATTAGCGAATTTTCACTCCTGCTCATGGCGCTCGGGAAGCAGGTTGGGCATGTGCGCACAGAAGACGTGTTGCTCGTGACGACTGTTGGCATCATCACGATTCCACTCTCGAGCTATTTCATGCTCCATTCGGAAACACTCTATCGATGGTTCAGCCCATTCCTCGGGCTCTTCGAGCGACGTAAACCAAAACACGATATCCGTCAGCTGCCAGAAATTCCACTCACGGATCATGCTGTGCTCTTCGGATACCATCGCATGGGCACGATTATTGCGCGGTCGCTCGATCGGCTCCGGGTTCCATCACTCATTGTTGATTTCAATCCCGATGCTGCACGTATGGCAGTTGCGGAAGGAAGGCCCTGCGTGTATGGAGACGTGAGTGATCCCGAATTGCTCGCGGACTTAAATCTCGAACGCGCGCGCATGATTATTTCTACGGTGCCGGACTATGAGGAAACCGAGATGCTCATTCGCACTGTGCGCGAACGCGCGCGCCGCGTGCCAATCTATGTGACCGCGCTCTCAACGCCGGATGCGCTCGCGCTCTACGAAACTGGCGCTGACTATGTCATCTTCCCCCATGCACTTTCCGCATTCCATTTTTCTGCGCTCCTCCGCACAAGCCGCCTCGATCGCCGGCCATGGACGCTTGAACGCAAACAACACATCGAGACGTTACAACAGATGATAACGAAGGAATTACCGTACTAGACGGAAACCCTAAACTCTAAATCCTAAACTCTAAACGTTTTGTATTTTGGTCATTTGGATTTGTTTAGGGTTTAGTGTTTTGGATTTAGGATTTATGCTGCCATTGCATCTATATAATACTCTCTCTCGCACAAAGGAACTATTTCAACCCCTCAAACCAGGAAAGGTGGGATTGTATACCTGCGGCCCCACGGTTTACAGCGATCCGCACATTGGAAATTTACGCACGTATCTTTTTGAAGATATTCTTCGGCGCGTGCTTGCGTATGCCGGGTACAAGGTGAAACATGTCATGAACATCACGGACGTCGGGCACTTGACGGGCGACCGTGACATGGGTGAGGATAAGATGCAAAAAAGCGCGCGCGAGCAACGGAAAACCGCGTGGGACTTGGCGAAGCTATACACACTCGTCTTCAAGGAGAACATGAAGGATCTCCATATGCTCGCTCCGGATATCTGGTGCAAGGCGACCGATCATATTAAGGAGCAAGTCGCATTAATTCAGATACTCGAGAAAAAAGGGTTCACCTATCAGACTTCAGACGGTGTTTATTTTGATACTGCGCGGCTTCCAGACTATGGAAAACTTGCGCATCTGAATATCGAGGGTCTCCGCGAAGGCGCACGCGTCGAAGTGAACGACGAAAAGAAGAATCCAACCGACTTCGCGCTGTGGAAATTGAGCAACCCCTTAGTTCGTCATCCTGAGCGAACGGAGCGAGTCGAAGGATCTACTCTGCAAAAAAGGGATATGGAATGGCCGTCACCATGGGGCGTTGGCTTTCCCGGCTGGCACATTGAGTGCTCGGCCATGAGTATGAAGTATCTCGGCGAGACCTTCGACATGCACTGCGGTGGTGTGGATCATATTGCCGTCCATCACACAAACGAAATTGCGCAATCAGAAGCGGCAACCGGAAAACAGTTTGTAAAATATTGGATGCATGGTGAATTTCTCATTATCAACGAAGGACGTATGGGGAAATCCGAAGGGAACGCGATGACGCTCGTTGGATTGAAAGCAAAAGCATACGATCCACTCGCCTATCGCTATCTCACCCTCACCGCGCATTACCGACAAAAACTCAATTTCACTTGGGAAAGCCTTGATGCGGCACAAAACGCGCTCAATAATCTCCGCGACCACGTCCGCGCATTAAAGCCAGAGCATCCGGTGACCGCAACGGACCGGAAGCTCGCGCAAAACTTTCAAGAACGGTTCGACAAAGCAATCACGGATGATCTCAACATGCCCGAGGCGCTCGCGCTCACGTGGGACATGCTCAAATCCGAACTCGAGCCACGCCTCAAAAAGCAACTGGTGAAAACCTTTGACAAAATCTTCGGGCTTGGACTCGACAAAGTAAAAGCCTATAAAATTCCTCCGGAAATAAAAAAACTCGCCCGCGATCGTGAGGCAGCTCGAAAGAAAAAAGACTGGGCAAAATCCGACGAGATCCGAAAGCACATCGAATCCCTCGGCTGGAAAGTGGAGGATACCGAAAAAGGATTTGTGCTAAGGAAATAGATTCCAGCCGTCTCCCCTCTTAGGATAAGAGGGGAGCGGGGGAGTTACGAGAAATCAAAACACATAAACCAAGGCCTCCGGCCTTGTTTTTGGGAGATAATTAGATAATGAGATTCGTAATCAATGCGATGACATTCTCCTTCTCGCGCGGGTTGCTCTCGGCAATAAGTAGCGCGAGGGCCACGAGCGCATTCTCGCTTATTTTCTTTTCTCCATTCTTTCGATAGAGAATACCATTGCGCTGGAGAAAAAGAATGAAGAGAAACGACCCGATGCGTTTGTTGCCATCGGAGAATACGTGATCCTTGATGATGAAATACAAAAGGTGCGCGGCCTTCTCTTCAAGACTGACATAGAGTTCCTTCCCGCTAAATCGTTGATAGATTGTCGCGAGCACGCCACGAAACGACCCATCGCGTTCATTTCCAAAGAGCTCCCCTGCTTGCCCCTTTGCAATGAGCACCAATCGTAATTGATCAATCGCGGGACGAGCGACATCGTATGTCAATGGTTGCTTTTCTTTTTTCTTACCGCGCTGAACGACTAAACCCTTATCATACTTATGGAGCAGGATCCAGGCATTCGCATAATCATTGATGACGGACAACAAACTATCGATCTCTTTTTGATCGAGCTGACGTCGCTTAATTGTGTCTTGAATAAAATGGAGAGTCTTCTCGAGTTCTTTCACGCTTGTCTGTCGCGACTCCTGCAATCGCTTCGCATTGAGCACATACCCCTTCATGATGTAGTTGCGGAGTATCTTCGTTGCCCATTGACGGAACTGAATAGCACGTACGGAATTTGCCCTATAACCAACTGCAAGAATAATATCGAGATTGTAGAATTGAACTTGGTATATCTTTCCGTCATCGGCAGTATGTGCAAAATTTGCACATACTGATTTTGGATCGAGTTCCTTGTCTTTAAATACATTCCGAACGTGCTTTGTAACCACGGTTCGATCAACACCAAAAAGCTCGGCGATCTGCGCCTGCGTCGCCCAAATAGTTTCTTTCTGGACGTCCGCACGGAGCTGCACGTCACCCCGCGCGTCTTTGTAGATCACAATGCCTTGTCGTTGCTTCCTTTTCTGAACAGACATACGTGTTCAATG
>JACQSD010000064.1 GCA_016206165.1 Candidatus Uhrbacteria bacterium | reverse complement strand
GGAGTATGCAGCCGGCAGAGTTTGTGAAAGTGATCGCCGCTATTTTTTTAGCGCGGTATTTTACTGATTATGCGCGTGCACTCCATCAGTGGCGACACCTCCTCCTCTCTGGCGTTGGAGTTTCTGTTTTTATTCTCCTCATTCTCGCGGAACCCGACTTTGGCTCTGCCTCGATTTATTTTTTACTCTGGCTGCTCATGGTGTTTGCGATTGGTATTCCCCTCAAACGAACACTCACGATTTTTGGAGTGATGTTTGGGCTCATTGCATTTGCCTGGTTTTTTTTCTTTCAACCATATCAGCGTGAGCGTCTCCTCACATTTGTTTCTGCATCGCAGAACGTACAAGGTGCGGGATATCATATCACGCAGTCACTCGTTGCTGTTGGGTCAGGAGGATTTTTTGGCAAGGGATTTGGCGAAGGGTCACAAAGTCAACTGCGATTTCTTCCTGCTGCAGAGACGGATTTTGTTTTTTCGGTCATTGCAGAAGAGTTTGGTCTTCTTGGCATCGCGTTGTTTTTTGGGGCATGGGTTCTGTTTTTCTATCGGTGCTTCTGTGCGGCGCGTGGCGCGCCTGATAATTTTGGAGCCATGCTCGCGATTGCGATAACAATCATTTTTGGCATTCAATTCTTCATGAATGTGGCAATGACGGTCGGTCTATTTCCGGTGACTGGGGTTACCTTGCCGCTCGTGAGCTACGGCGGAAGCGCGCTTCTCACCCACCTCATTTTTGTTGGCATTTTACTGGGAGTGATTCGTCATCGGTAAAGGGGTGTTGACGAGCAACGCATCACGTTGTATATTCTTTCCACATATGACCCTGTAGTAGAACTTCGCCACATCTGCTTTCGGCATGGTGTAGATAGGTTCTCCAGGGGGTATAATGGTCAGCATGATACAGACGATGTTCGTCAGTTGATCCATACGGATCAGGCGAAGTTTCACTACAGGGTATGACTGCCACACTTCAGGCACAAAAAAGAATCGTTGGTGAGCCAAAGGCACATCTGTTACTACAGGAGCGGAAAATACCTGCGGTTATTTATGGTGGCGAGGCAGCCCCAGAATCATTAACACTCGCTGAGCGTGAGTTTACGCATCTCTATCGTACTGCCGGAGAAAGCACGTTGATCGACGTATCGATTGAGGGCAGCGCGCCGGTCAAAGCACTCATTCATGATGTTGCTTATAACCCGCTGTCTGGGGCTGTTGATCATGTCGATCTCTACCGCGTGACGATGACAAAGAAGATTAACGCAGAAATCCCACTCGTCTTTGTGGGAGAGGCGCCAGGGATTAAGGAACTCGGTGGCATTCTCGTGAAGAACCTCTCGAAGATTAAAGTGACGTGTCTTCCTGCGGATCTTATTGCGTCACTTGAGGTTGATTGTACATCCTTGCATACATTTAATGATTTTGTGTACGTCCGTGACTTACATGTCCCGTCAGCGATTACCGTACTCGAACAACCAGGAGAAATTGTGGTCACATTGACGCCTCCACGTGAAGAAGAGGTGGCACCAGTGGCAGTAGAGGAGAAGGACAAAGTTGCCGAGGTTGAGGTTGTCGGGAAGAAAGAGAAGAAAGAAGGAGAAGAGGGTGAGGAAGGCGACGCTGCTCCATCAGAGAAGAAGGGAGAGAAGAAATCCGGCGAAGCCGGATCCGGCTCCGCCGGAGAAAAAAAGAAAAAGAAATAATACGGCATGCGAATAGCGCATCCTGAACGGCGGCAGCTATGCGAATGCGCCCATGCGAATGAAATTTTGAAACTATGGGGAGTTTTTTATCCGCACATAATCGGAGGCGGTTCCCGTGGCAGGGGGTCGTCTTTTTTGTTTGTATTGTTGTCGTGGCTGGGGTTGGTGTGTGGTTGAGTACATTGTTTTTTGCATCCACTCCGCCACCCGTGCAATCAACGACAAACGAGTCGCCACGTGCACGGCGATTTCTCGATGGCGTATGGGTTGAACCAGATCTTGTCCATTTACCAACGATTGGTGTGATGATTGAGAATTTTATCGACGCGCGCCCAGCATCCGGAGTCGCACGCGCACAACTCGTTTTTGAAGCGCCGGTCGAAGCGGGAATTACCCGTTTTCTTGCGCTCTATGGAACAGGGGATACAGGGACAGCAATTGGTCCAGTGCGATCACTCCGTCCATACTATCTCGATTGGGCAAAGGAACTTGGCGCCGCGATTGTTCATGTCGGAGGGAGTGACGATGCAATCCGTCGCGTGCGCAAAGAGTATGATCGGTTTGACATTGATCAGTTTTTTGAGAGTGGATCATTCTGGAGAACAAAAGCGCGCGAAGCGCCGCACAATGTCTACACGACATTGCCGCTCACACGCGATGTACTCAAAGTGCGTGGGGTTATCCCGCCGGTGCAGGAGAGCACCTGGACGTTCATTGACGATCCGTTACTCGAAGCGCGTCCGGAGAGCGAACAAAACATTGAGCTCGTGTTTTCTACAGATCCATACACAGTCCGTTGGACGTATGATCGAGCAACAAACACGTATTTTCGTTCCCAGTTTGGTGCGCCGCATCTGGATGCAGACGGCACAGAGATTCGTGCAAAGAATATTGTCGTCATCCCCACTGCGGTGAAGATCCTCGACACCGTGGGTCGACGTGCGATTACACTTTTGGGGAGTGGGCAAGCGATAATTTTTCGTGATGGGACGCGCGTTGATGCCTCGTGGCGGCACAAAGCGACCGATGCACGGTTGCAGCTTGTCGCAAGCGATGGAACCTCGGTTTCCCTCACCGCAGGGACGACGTGGGTGGAGATCTTTCCACGGACTGGCACAATGCGGTATAATAGTACGAAGGAGGTTTTCAACAAATAACCGATATACGCTTATGTCCAATGTGAGGTGTCCAATGTCAGGTGTTCCGAAGGGGTTTACCCTTCTTGAACTTCTTTCCGTTGTTGCGATTATTGCGCTGCTCCTCTCGATTACGTTCGTTTCAATTGATTATTTCAAGGCACGGGCGCGCGATACAAAGCGACTTGCGAACATCGATGCGTTAAAGAAAGCGCTGAACCTCTTTCAGACAACACAGAATCAAAAATATCCCGTCATCCTCGCGGGGGGTAACCCAGCAGAGATTTGTGTGACCGGAGTATACAAGGGTCCCAATGATCCCAGTAATGACCCGCTCATCGTGGAATTCAAAAAAGCGTCCATTGATCTTCAACCAATTTCTGATCCGCTGTGGCCAGAAACAAAACCAGCAAGTCCTGCAGATAAAGCAGGACACTGCTATACGTATTACAGTGAGAAGGGTATGAAGTATACGCTTGGCTATTATCTTGAACTTGGTATTCAAGGAAGAAACGCGAAGCACAATACGGAGGAACACTAACGCATGATTATACATCACCCGGAGATGGATGCTCCATCTCCGGGTGATTTTGTTTGCTCCGTTTTAAGTATCTTGACATGCGAGCGTTTCTTTGGTAGGGTCGGAAGTCAGATCGTCGGATATCGATCTGCGCGGGCCCTCATGGATGAGGCGCTCATTGTGTCTTTTTGGTGGATCTTTTTAGGGAGATACGGAACATGAGGAACATGCTGGTTCTGGTCCTGGCACTCGGAGTGTCAGGGAGTGTCTTCGCGGATGATGCGCCCGCTGGGCCGGTCTCGGAGGGGGGCATCCGCGTGCAGGAGGGGTACATTCACCCGCTCCTGTCGCGAGAACTCCATCGCGTGCTGGTCGTGAGGCAGGAGTCCTTCGGGCGTGCCTCGAGCGGCGTGTTCTACAACGGCTGGCTCTCTATCCGACTAGAGAACGAGCCTCCCACCAAGCCTTCGGGCGGGGAGGGACACCTCGAGCTCGGCTGGCAGGGAGAGATCTGCGAGACGGCAACCACCGTCTCGACCGGCGTGCACGTCATGGGCTCGGACGAACTCTTCGAACAGAAGCTCGAGTGGGGAGTCGCTCGCCTCTACACGGCGGCCGAGGAGTCCTGGGACCTTCGCATGCGGACGGCCTGGGTATCAACCCCGAATGTGAGCGAAGGAGCCATCGTGCTCCAGCCGCACGTCGTCCACGAGTGGCAGGGTGCCTTCGGGCTCTCCTCCGCCACGCTCACGCAAGCGTTCATCGCCTCGTGGGACGACGGGTTCGAGGGATATGGGATTCAGAACTGGTCTCGGGGGATTTTCCTCCGCTACGAGATGTCGCTCGCATGGAAGCTCGGTGAGCGGACTGAGCTCGTCCTCCCCGGGTTCGTCGGTCTGTTCCCGCTTCGGGCAGGACACGACGGCCGGGGGCAGCGAACGGAGGTCTCGTTCGGCCTCCGGTACGCGTTCTGAAGTTTTTTTGGAGGAAGAAGAACCCTCGTTATCCGTAGTTTGGATAACGAGGGTTCATTGTATACAGCCGTATTATGGTAGCTGTCCCGTCTTTTGCGGGACGAATCCAGCCGCAGCCTAAAGGCTGCGGCTACCGAAATTTAAGGATTTATAAACAATGCGGCCGCATTCTCTATACATCCTCAGTTACTCAACTGTAAGTACTCAACTGTAAGTACGCGGGCGCGGTTGTTCCAGTCCTTCGTGATCGTGACCGTGCGGGCAGGGAAGAATCGCGGGAGTATTGTGTGAAGTATTTTTTCTTGTCTCGGGTCGATTTCAGCGATGAGCGTCCACGGTGTTTTCAGTGATTGGAGCTGGACGAAAAGTTTTTTGTAAAGATTGAGGCCGTCCTTTCCGCCATTGATCGCGAGTTGCGGTTCAAAACGGAGTGCGTGATTTTTGAAATCAACTGGTTGACCGTACGGGAGATTCGCGAGAATAAGAAGCGGAGGCAGTTTTTTCTTTGATACGAGTGGCGCGAGAAGGTTTCCCTTGTGAAAATGAATGTTTTGGACGCCATGTATTTGTGCATTTCGTTTTGCAACAGTGAGCGCCTTGGTAGAAATATCAATGGCGTGATAGCGGTGATTCCCGGCGGAGCCGGGCCCGGCTTCGCCGGATTTTTCCAGCGCCGCGAGCGTGATGATGATACATCCGGATCCTGTGCCGACATCAACAACAGTATATATTTTTTTATTTTTGAGAAATT
>JACQSD010000063.1 GCA_016206165.1 Candidatus Uhrbacteria bacterium | reverse complement strand
TGCTTACTTTACTTAATTTACTTACTCACCTATTCACTTACACGAATGTCACCTTTTGTCTGGCCAGAGTGGCTGCTGCCATAGTTGCCTGTTTTGGCCGCACCTCGACGGTAAGACAGTTGATTGCTTCCCGTGCTGCTTCCTCTGCCGCTTTTGGCGACTCCCCTTTTCCGACGACCCACCCTACATTCTCAAAACCATCAGGCGGTACCAAGATCGCATCACCCACATGCTTCTTCAAGAAAACCTCGTGCGTTCCTGGAAGCGCATGTGCCACATCAACGCCATCAATCGCCGTGACAATACCAGACTGATTTGGAATAAGGTAAAACCCACACACATACGTCCGTGGCATCGTGAGCGGCGGCAACTGAATCCGTTCACCCACTGCAATCTCCAAAATCTTTTCAATCATATCAATGTCCCAAACTGTCTTCACCCAGTCATAAAGATAGTCCCCTCCCATGCGCGCAGCAAGATCAAGAATCCGTGGTGCATTGTGCTTTGTACTCCACCGGACATCAGCATTACTCCCGCAATCTTGAATTCTGAGCGCCTGGATACCACGGGCAACGGTGTCGCGAATCAACTCAACAACCTCATTCGAATATGCGGATGGCATGCAATCACCACGTTCCATGAAATACGGTTCTTGTTTTGGGAGCTTGTAGGAAATGGAAATGACATAGGGAATACCGTTCTGAATGAGCGACTCCACATTAAACTCCGGGCCATCAATATATTCTTCAAGCACAAACTGTCCTTTGTTGTATAGGAAGATGGTATTGAACTCTGGCGTCGCGCCACCAGCAACATAATCAAATGTCTTCCTCACATCTTCCGCACGATCGATACGTACAACAAACTCACTGTCTGCACCCCACGCAGGTTTGATAATTGCGGGGAAGCCAATTTTTGACGCTGCGATTTCGGCCTCTGCACGCGTAGTGACCAGTGCATACTTTTGGCACGGTACGCCGGACTTTGCCCAAAGCTCCCGCATGCGGAATTTACTCCGCGCATTATCCGCCGCCTCTCGAGTATTCCCTTTGAGTCGAAGTGCAGTCGTAATTGCTGCAACGAGCGGGACATCATCTTCCCAGAATGTTACTGCGCCATCGAGCGGCATCTTCGCATGATACGCTTTCACTTTTTCAAGACACTCCGGAATATTGTATGTATCAGCTTCGATAAAATCATCGACATATTGCTTCGCCCAGTTCAGTTCCTTATTCAATAAAACAATCCGCACCCCGAGCGCTTTTGCCCGCGCGAGAATATATTCCTTCTTCTGCGATCCGGAATTGACGAAAAGAATTGTTTTATTTTGGAGGGACATTACTTATTCATAACTCCCCTAGCCCCTCTTACCTTAAGAGGGGGAATCTCCTCCCCTTAAGATAAGGGGAGGGTGGGAGGAGTTATACAAAATAAAAGAACCAACTCAAGAGTGAGCTGATCCTTTTCAGTATATTCGATCACGCCTCCCGTGATCTGTCTATTATGTTCTTCGTCCGGAACTTCGCAAAGTCCCTGGTTCATAGAGTGACAGCATGCAGTATACCACCATTGCCCTGCCTGTCAACGATGCGCAAATTCCTGCCATTTTATCGCTTTCATCTCATGGTTGTTCACAGCCTCATCCATAATACAAAGCACAAATCCACCCCGTCTCCATGTATCACTGTATTAATACAGTGATACATGAAAAAACGAAAACCACCACCCCGTCGGTTTTTTTGCTGCTCTATATTTTGTTGCGATAGCAACATTTTATAGAGCATCTGAAAAAATAGCAGCTACGGCAAAAATAGTACTTGTGTATTGCAGAGATAAAAAAGAAACGGGGCGGATCGTCGTTGACGACCCGCCCCCATTGAAGTTTATTCTAGCCGCCGATCCCACACGGCGCCAGTTCCATAGTGATGTCCGAAACCGGAACGCCGACCTCACGCAGTGCTACGGTTATCGGTACAAGAAGCGAACTCTTTGCGACCGCATCAATGAGGAATGCGACATGCGGCGCAGTATCCAGCTTCACTGCGTAGGAGAAGTCGAACGTTGTCCGTTCTACATGACGCACTTCTCGCCAATTCAGTGGTCGTGGCCACCCCTGGAGAGCATGTGTGAACGGCTCGTTGAGAGATGATGCGTCGACGGTAAAAGTGACGAGCGCCTCCCCGGTACCATGTAGTAGGAGGTACAGGGTCGCCGGCACCTCACTAGGAAGTACAGTCCGGAACGTCGGTTTCCCTGTGAGCGGAGACTCCTCCCACTGAAAGTGTTCTGCCGCGTAACGCACGTCGCAACAACTGTGTAGCCACTTTTCCCGGAGAGCATCATTGCTTCTCCAGTGACTAATCCCGTGAAACGCCTCGTTAAGGCATTCCGCGTAATACGCACAGAGATTGCGCGAGCCAGTGGTGATCGGCGCACGTCGAAGTAGGCGTGATACCTTCTCCTGCTCCTGACGTTCCGAGAGCGGCTTGAGACTCCGTAGCATTGTGGCCGTGAGAAGTCTCGTGACCTCCTCATTCACACGTCCGTCTGATCCAAGCTGGACCGCTTCACGGGCACGTTCGAGAATTATCACTTCCTCGCGTAGGAATCGGAGATTTGTTGGCAGATCGCTGTGCATCGGTCGAAATTGACCCTTGCTGCACGGCGTGGTAAGGAGCGTAAGAACAAGCTCCTCAACCTGATACCGCTCTCCCAAACTCAATACCCTCGTTAACGCCTCGTGTGGTGACATGTCGTTTGACATGACAACCTCCCTGGTCGTTTTGGAATCACTGCGTCACTCCTCGTGGAGCGTCATCCTCGCTGACCGTGCGAGAACAAACAGCGCCTTCCCCCAATCGTTGGGGTCGTTGTGAAGGAACATTCCGCAAGCACATCGTTCGTACGATGGGAGTGCACTACGGCAACTCCATTGCCCGCATACACGCTCGTGCGCGGCTCTTCCGGGACGATCCGGTAAGAACACCATGACCCTAACAAAAAAAGGCGCTCGTGTCAAGCACCCTCCTGCCTCCTATCATTATCATTCTCACATTCTCAAGAACATTAGAATGAACTATGCTCTCATTCAATTGCTTTGATGATAGTCTGAAACACCGTATCTGGATCTGACTCGCCACTCACCTCGACCACCATTCCCTTCTTGCGATAATACTCGATCGCGGGCATCACTTTCTCATGAAACCACGTGAGTCGTTTGTTAATTGCGGCAACGTCAGTGTCGTATGCGCGGACCTCTATCTTCGACCCGCATTTCGGACACACGGTAAGATCGCGTGATGCAAGAATGGTTTTGCACCCGCTACAGACTGCTCGTTTCAAGAGCCGCTCGCGCGCAACAGCATCCGAGACTCTCACATACACCATCTGGAGCGGCAGACGATGCACCTCTTTCAAAAGCATTCCAAGTGTTTGCGCTTGAACAAGCGTCCGCGGATAACCATCGATGATGAGACCACGCGAAGCGTCAAGTTTTGCAAATGCCTCACGAATAAGCTGTGTCACCACATCGTCTGGCAAATGTTTCCCTGAAATATTAATTGTGTGAACAAAGCGCCCGAGTTCAGAGTCTTCCTTCCCTTTCTCTCGAACAAGCTCTCCTGTTTCCACTTTTTGGAGGTGAAACTTCTCGATCAATTTTTCCGCCTGTGTCCCTTTCCCTGACCCCGCAGGGCCGAGCAGAACGAGTGTTTTCATATATATCAATTACACCGTACCACACCCGCACACGCCGCGACAAGGAAGCCAGAGTGCAGGATGAGAAATAATGCGTAGAGACAAAGCAGCGCAATCCCTTCTGCACGCGTAAAACGTTCTCGCGTGTATGCAAAAAACACGAGTGCAAGAAGGAGCGTCGCCATGAGCGCCGCGAGCAGAAAAAAATAAATATCTATGGTAAAAGGTACTGGACGCGATGCGGCAGTGAGCCCAATGATGAAGATATTCGCAAGCGCAGAGCCAAGGAGGTTGCTCAACGAGAGCTCGCGGATATGTTTGCTCCATGACCGGAGCGTCACAAAAATCTCTGGGAGATTCGTTCCAAGGGAAAACACGATAAGACCGAGAAGAAATGTGGGAACTGAAAACTGTATGAGGAGTGCTGTGGTGAGATTGACGAGCGCATACGATGCCGCACCAACGAGAATAATCCCTGCAATGATCCAAAAAATATCGCGCGCTATTCCGTCGCGCAGGGTTGTGGGAACGCGCTCCCCTTCCCGCTCAAAACGAAGATAGAGAAATGTCACGAGCAGGACGTAGCCAATGATCATGATCCAGCCGTCGAGCGCGTTGAGCACGCCGTCAAATGCGAGTAGGAATGGGAGAAAGAGAAAGAGTGCAATAGGAATGAACGCCTGCAGAATACGGCTTGTCACAACCGTGCGTTCAACTGCAATGCTCCCACCAAGAATAAAACCAAAGAGAACAAAGATGCCACCAATAAGATTCCCTACCGAAAGCTGTGGGAGATTGGTCACGATTGCATGCGCGGCAATGGAGAGCTCTGGTACTGATGTAAAGAATCCAAGAACGATCCCAAGCACAAACACCCGAACGCCAATTTTTTTACTCACATCGCGAATCCCAAATACAATAAGATCTGCCCCCTTCCCTAATACATAAAAGAGTACGATGATCGCGATGAGTGTCACAGGTATCGGCATAAACAATTACTCGCGTGGAGTATCAACTAAAAAATCTGCTCATGACATGAGCAGACCGAGGCAAAAGATAAAGAGAAAAAGGTTGAAACGTACATGGAACACCTGACACCTGACCACTGACACCTGACATTTCGTTCTGTCAAAGGTCAGCTGTTCTGTGTCAGATGTTTCTATAGCCCTTCGTATTCCCTCATGGTCAATTGTGATTCGATTTGCTTCACGGTTTCAATGACCACCGAAACGACGATCAAGATGCTCGTTCCGCCAATGACAAGTGTTGCGACGCCGGTCAAGGATTGCATGATCAGTGGGAGAATTGCGACGAGCCCAAGGAAGAGTGCGCCAACTGCGATGATGCGGTTCGTCACATAATTCAAATATTCGGCCGTGGGGCGCCCAGGGCGAATGCCAGGAATGAACCCGCCTTGCTTTTGGAGATTCTCGGCAATCTTCTGCGGGTGGAAAATAACTGCTGTGTAGAAATAGGTAAACCCAAACACGAGAACGAAGTAGAGGACTCCGTAAAAAATTTCATTCTGGAAAAGATTCTGGATGACCTGCGCAAGCTGGACAAGGAACTGTGTCTTCGCGCGCAGGAAAAATTGCGCGATGAGCGGTGGGAAAAGAATAATTGATATTGCAAAAATGATTGGAATAACCCCCGCCATGTTCACGCGGAGTGGTAAATGTGTATTCACGCCACCAACCATACGCATCCCACGCACCTGTCGCGCATAGGATACCGGAACATTGCGCTGCGCTTCGGTAATCAAGACAACGACTGCGATCGTAATGAGCGCAATCACGATAAAGAGTCCCATGTTCACGAGGAGTTCTGGTGTATAGTTAAAAATCGTTTGTTGAATTGTTTCCGGAATACTTGCCACAATTCCGGCAAAAATGAGTAGTGAAATACCGTTCCCGAGTTTCTTTTCGGAAATGAGTTCACCAATCCACATGAGAAACACGGTGCCTGCGGTGAGCGAGAGCACCACGAGCGCGGTCTGCCACACCGTGAGGCTACCGAGAATCTGTGCTCCCCCTTGCCCCCCTTGGCGAAGGAGCGAAATTAATCCGTATCCTTGAAGTGCCGCGAGCGGAACACTCAACCAACGCGTATACATGTTAATCCGTTGCTGGCCACTCTCCCCTTCTTTCGAGAGTTCCTCAAGACTCGGGATGATCATTGCGAGGAGTTGAAAGATGATCGACGCCGTAATGTATGGCCCGACGCCAAGTGCAACGACAGAAAATCGTTCAAGACCGCCGCCAGAAAAGATGTTGAGAAGTCCAAGGAGTTGATTTTGCCCGAAAAATTGTTTCAATGCATTCTGATCAACACCAGGGATAGGAATGTGTGCGGCAACGCGAAAAATAATTAGCATCCCAAAAACAATGAGGATGCTCTTGCGGAGATCAGGGAGTTTCCAAAGACGGCTGATCGTTGCGGTAAACGCCATATCGATGATATTTCGAAATGTCGAAATTTCGAAATGTTATTGAGTTTCGATCGTTCCTCCGGCTTTCTCTATTTTTACTTTTGCCGATGCGGAAACAATACATTCACGGACCACGAGTTTCTTCGTGAGTGCGCCGTCGCCAAGCACCTTCACTACACCAGACCCACGAACAAGACCTGCAGCGTGTAATGCACGTGGTGTCACAACGCTCCCGGATGTAAAAACGCGGTCGAGCGCACCGACATTCACAATGAGCGCGCGGGGAACGAGACTCCGAAATCCACGATGCTTTGGCGTACTTTGCATGAGCTTCTTCATGCCCAAACGGCGCAGCCGTTCGCGCCCTTTTCCTGAGCGTGCACGCTGCCCCTTCTGCCCCTTTCCGCTATATGTACCATGCCCAGACGCGTTGCCACGGCCGACGCGTTTTCGTCGATGTTGAGAACCCTGTGCTGGATGGAGTGAATGTAAATTGAGAGACATAATTATTCAATCGCTTGTTGTGGTTGCTCGACAATGGTCGCGCGTGTGGTAACCACTGGCCGCTTGAGCTCATCGAACGCTTGTAAAATTGCTTGTGCGTTGTTCAATTTATTTTTTGATCCCATCATTTTCCCTACAATATTCGGCACACCACCGAGTTCGCAAAGAATACGCATGACGCCCCCTGCTTTCACCCCTGTCCCTTTTGGCGCGGGTTTAATCATGAGGCGCGCTGCACCATATTTTGTCCAGAGCAAATGTGGGATTGTTTCTCGAATCAATGGGATCGTGTGTAAATTCTTCTCTGCCTGGGTGGTTGCCTTTGCGATCGCTTGTGCAACGTCTGCTCCTTTTGCAATACCAAGACCAACGCGATGCGCTCCTGCATCGCCAATCGCAACGCACGCGCGAAAACGCATACGCTTTCCGCCTTTCACAACGCGCGTGACGCGCGCGAGCTCAAGAATGCGCTGTTGAAATTTTTTTTCCTCGTCGACGTCTCTCACGAGATCTTTTCTCCCTCTTCGCTTTGGAATAGCCATACAAATAATATTTCGAAATTTCGATATTTCGACATTTTAAAACTGTAACCCGCCTTCACGCGCGCCTTCGGCAACGGCAGCAACGCGCCCATGATATGCGGCACTCCCACGATCAAACACCGCGCGTTTTATTTTCTTCGCTTGTGCTCGTTCCGCAAGTAATGCGCCAACACGGTGTGCGATGGCGACACGTCGTGCAGGAGTGTCCTTTGATACCTCTTTTGCGAGTTCTCCATCCCATGCATGTGCAAGTGTCACACGATGCACGTCGTCAATGAGCTGCGCGTACGTGTGTGTCGATGAACGGAATACCGAAAGTCGTGGGCATGTGGCTGTGCCCTTGATACGTCCACGAACGCGTTTTCGGCGTAACGAGACCCGTGCCCTTTTTTTCATGCGTGCATCCATACAATATTATCTTATGCTGCGGCTGCAGCACCCGTCTTTGCTGCCTTCCCCGCCTTCCTTCGAATCACCTCATTTGAATATTTGATACCCTTTCCCTGATATGGTTCTGGTGGTTTCACCGATCGAATATACGCCGCGGCCGAACCAACAGTTTCTTTGTTTGCCCCGTTCACAGTAATTATACTCTTATCAACGGTGATGGTAATACCTGCCGGAATACTATATTCAATCGGATGCGTATACCCTACATTTAACACGAGCTTCTGTCCACTGACTTGCGCACGATATCCAATCCCATTCACTTCGAGTTGTTTTGTGTACCCGTCAGTTACGCCACGAATCATGTTCCGTACGTGACTTCCGAATGTCCCCCAAAGCGCGCGGTCCTCTTCTGTATTTGGGTCTTCTACCGTGACGGCAATTTCATTCCCCGTTTGCACACAGTGAACATGCGGATGTACGACACGCGTGAGTGTGCCACGTGGTCCTTTCACGTTGATACTCCCAGCGTTCATGGTAATCTCAACACCTGCAGGAATAACAAATGGTTTTTTAGCGATTCGACTCATAATAGGTCGTATATGTCTTATTGGTCCTATAGGTCTTACCAAATCTCACAAATTAATTCTCCTCCCAATCCCTTTTTCTTTGCTTCTCTATTTGTCATTAACCCCTGCGATGTTGAGAGAATAGCGATGCCAAGGTTGTTGAGTACTGTTGGGATTGCCGTCTTCCCTACATACGACCGCCGTCCTGGCTTTGAGATACGACGTAAATGGGTGATTGCAGACGCTCCTGTTGCATCATACTGTAATACAAGGTGTAATTGCTTCGGTGAAAACTTCTTTTGTTCTCCTTCTGTTTTCGCTTCTTCAACACGCGCAAGGAGCCCCTGCTCACGCAGAATTTGAGCAATGGCAAACTTTATCCGTGAATACGGAAGTGTAACATCGGGCTTCTTTACTGCCTGCGCATTGCGAATGCGCGTGAGCATGTCTGCGATAGGATCGGTCATCATAGTGTCAGTGAAGTTAGTAAAGTCAGTGAAGTCAGCTGTTCCATGCTGTCCTTGCTGTCTTTACTGTCCTCGCTTACGTAGCTACCAACTTGATTTACGAACTCCGGGTAAGGAACCTTGATTTGCTAATTCTCGAAAACAAATTCGACAAAGCTTGAAAAAACGAATGACACCATGATTTCTTCCGCATCGCCAACACCGGCGCACAATACGTGTTGAAAACTTGGCTCTCCCTACTGATTTATTTTCGCGTGCTTTTGTACTCATAGTAATCGCCTCGGACCTATAGGTCCTATAGGTCGTAGAGGTCTTATACCTTCAGTGGAAATCCCATTGCTTTAAATAATGCGAGACCGCGTTCGTACGTACCTGCATTCGTGACCAATGTTACCTCAAGTCCGTGAATCTTCTCTACTTCATCAGAACGAATTTCAGGAAATACAAGGTGTTCACGGAATCCAATGGTCATATTCCCACGATGATCGATATGTTTTGTTTCGAGACCGCGGAAATCGCGAATACGGGGAAGTGCGACGCGCACCATACGTTCAACAAACTCATACATCCGTTTCCCACGGAGCGTCACCCGACAACCGACAACAAGACCCTGCCGAATCTTAAAATTCGAAATAGACTTCTTCGCAGTTGTTTGCGCGGGCTTCTGCCCAGTGATACGCGTCAACGTATTGACGACTGCATCGTTAAACTTCGGATCTTTCAATCCGTGTCCTGTACCCACGTTCACATGCACCGCCAACAGACGTGGTAATGCGTGCACATTTTTTTCATGCAGCTCTTCTTTTAAGCGTGGGATCACTGTTGTTTGATAGTGTTCTCTTGTGGACATAGGTCGTAGAGATCCTATAGGACTTATTTTATACCTCCGCCTTGCATTTTCGGCACAGGCGTACCTTTTGTTGATTATCAAGTATTTTATATCCAAGTCGCGCGCCTCTTCCGCACTTCGTGCAAACAAACAACACTGAGGAAACGGACACCGCTCGTGGGAATTGGATCCGCTGACCTTTTTCACCCTGTCGCCGTGGGCGACGATTCCGAATAAGCAGGTTCAATCCCTCAACGACGACTTTCTCTTCCCGGGGAAGAGCGCGCAACACCTTACCCGTTTTTCCGCGGTCTTTGCCACCCATCATCTTTACATTGTCTCCCTTTTTGATCTTCATAGGTCGTATAGGTCTTATTGGTCCTATTGGTCTTATTTACAAAACCTCCGGAGCTAAGGAAATAATCTTTGGGTATCCCTTGCCACGTAATTCTCGAGGGATAGGACCAAAGATACGAGTTCCTTTTGGTTCCTTAGTTTTTTCATCAACAATGACTGCTGCGTTATCATCGAATCGAATGTATGTTCCGTTGCTCCGCCGTAGTTCCTTGCGCGTCCGCACGAGTACGGCATGAACAATATCGCTCCGCTTCACGAGCATGTGTGGGGCACATTCTTTCACGACGCACGTAATCATATCTCCAATGCGCGCGTATCGCTTTTTATACCCTCCATGAATGCGAATACACATGAGCTTACTCGCCCCAGTATTATCCGCAACAGTGAGCATGGCACGATGTTGGATCATACAATTCTCCAGCGTTTATCTTTAGAAATCGGGCGACATTCAACAAAACGAACGACATCGCCAACGTGCGTTGCATTTGCTTCATCATGCACTTTAAATCGTTGCGACACGGTATATTGCTTCTTGTATTTTGGGTGCGTCTTTTTTGATGTCACCACAACCACGCGTGTTTTGGTCATCCGATCCGAAACAACTTTCCCCGTAAATGCTCGTTTGTGTGCTGGTGCGATCATACAATTGATTTCTTTTGTTGAATGAGTGTCAATGTTTGCGCAATCTGCGTACGGAGTACGCGAATTGCACGGACGTTCTTTAATTGCCCCTGCGCCACAGAAAAACGAAGTGCGCGCAGTTCATTCTTCCATGTACGCAAAAGTGCGTCAAGCTCACCCCCATCTTTCTGTTGTAATTCTTTCCAGGGTATCATCATATTGTTTTCTCAACAAATCGTGTTTGCACTGATAATTTATATGATGCAAGCCGAAGCGCAGCTTGTGCAATCGATCGCTCAACTCCGTCAAGTTCAAAAAGCACAGTCCCTGGCCTCACAATTGCCACATAGTGATCCACTCCCCCTTTTCCTCCACCCATGGGGACTTCAGCCCCCTTCATACTGACCGACTTATCAGGGTAAATACGAATCCAAAGTTTCCCTCCACGTTTCAGGTAATGCGTAATTGCTCGGCGTGCAGCTTCAATCTGCCGTGATGTAATCCATGCGTGCGCAAGCGCCTTTAATCCGTAACTCCCAAAACTGACTGCGATTTTTTTTGTCGCTGGCCCTTTCTGCGGGAGCTTATGTTGCTTGCGATACTTTACTTTTCGTGGAATAAACATAGGTCGTCAGAGGTTTTATCCGTTCTTTTCTTTTTCAAATACTTCTCCGCGATAGATCCATACCTTAATACCAATGGCGCCATAAATCGTCCCTGCCTTACCACGCGCATAATCGATGTCTGCACGTAATGATTGGAGGGGCAACTTCCCCCACGCAAGGTGTTCACGGCGTGCAATTTCTGCACCATCAAGACGCCCTGATACTTGAATACGTGCGCCCTGCGCGCCACTCTTTTCAATACGGTGCAGTGCTTGTTTCATCACTCTTCGAAATCCGACCCGATTTTCAAGATCAACAGCAATCCCTTGCAATACAAGTTCAGCGGAAAGCGATGGGCGTGTGACCTCTTGTACCGTGATGGTTACTGTTACCCCCTTCTTTTTCGGAAAAAATCGCTGCACTAATTTCTTCTTAACATCTTCAATGCCTTGCCCACCACGACCAATAATAATTCCTGGTTTTGCCGCATGAACAAGAACTGTCGCATTTTTTCCGCTCCGCTCAATTTCAACATTCGCAACGCCAGCCTCTTTCAATGCACTGCGGACAAATTTACGCACAAGCAAATCAACCTGCAAAAGAGGGGCGTAGTCTTTCTTCGCGGCGAACCACCGGGAGTTCCATCCCCGAATGACACCGAGTCTATGTACTCTTGGGTTAACTTTCTGACCCATCGTAAGCAGTAAGGAGTAAGCTGTAAGCAGTAAGTTTTTACTTACCACCTATCGCTTACCACTTCGCACTTCTCTTAGCCGGTTTTCCTACTAAATAATTTCTTCAAAAATCCTTTTGATTTCTTTTGTACTGGCTTCGTTCGTGATGGCTCGTGTCGCGATCCTATTTTTCGCGCATCAGCAATATCTCCTGTATGTGCAATCGTTGCATCGGTGTGTCCTGGTGCTCCGTGTGCAGTACTGTGCACCGCTGCTTCATGATGCTGTTCTTTTTCTGTCGCTACTGCTCCCAAATCGACATGCTTTTCTCGACGCTTCAGTTCTTGAGTGCTCTTTAACACGAGCGTAATATGCGCACCGCGTTTTCGAATTGGAGTTGCCCTCCCAAATGCGCGTGGTCTCCACCGTTTCAACATTGGTGCTGCATTAATCATGAGATGATCGATGACAAGGTGTTCACGCGCTCCATCGTACTGATCTTCTGCATTTGCGATTGCCGATCGTAATACTTTTAACATTGGTACGGTGGCTGCCTTCCGAAAAAATCGGAGTTGTGTTTCCGCTGCTTCCACATGCATCCCACGAATAAGATCACCGACGAGTCGGAGTTTCCGTGGAGACATACGAATGTATCGCGCGTGTGCAATCATACCCGATTGATATGACCTATACGACTCATGCGACTTATAGGTCTTACTTTTTATCGGCCGGTTTTACGGCTGCTGCTTGTGCTGCCTTTGCTCCTGCAGCATCCTTCTCTGCGACGGCTGCCTCTTGTTCTTTTTGCATTCTTCCTCCATGGCGAATAAATCTTCGTGTTGGAGAAAATTCACCAAGTTTATGACCGACCATATTTTCAACCACAAACACCGGAAGATGTTGTTTACCGTTGTGCACGCCAAATGTCAACCCAACCATAGCTGGCGTGATTGTGGATGCGCGCGACCATGTTTTAATGACTGTTTTATCACCAAACTTAACCATTCCGATCTTTTTCAAGAGGCTTGGGTGTACGAATGGTCCTTTTTTAAGTGAACGTGACATAGGTCGTATAAGTCCTATAGGACTTATTGGTCTTATTTTCTTCGTTGTACAATCATCCGATTTGTCCATTTCTTTGCTTTTCTCGTCTTCACGCCCAATGCCGGTTTCCCCCATGGTGTCTTTGCGTGTTTGAGTCCAATCGGGTGTTTCCCCTCACCACCACCGTGTGGGTGATCAACAGGATTCATCACTTTCCCACGGACAGACGGACGAACGCCGCGATGACGTGTACGACCCGCTTTTCCCCACCGCACATGGCGCCAATCAGGATTTGAAAGCATGCCGACAGTTGCGTTGCACGCTTCAGGAATTTTTCGCACCTCACCAGACGGGAGTCGTATTTGTGCGTGTCCACCTTCAACTGCCATCACCTGTGCACTCATGCCTGCTCCGCGTGCAAGGACGCCACCAGCCCCTGGAATCAACTCAATGCTATGCACCATCATACCAACAGGAATGTGTGTTAATGGCATACGATTTCCAACACGCGCTTCAATGCGCTGACGTGACGCAAGAATTGTTTGTCCGACATGAATGTCGAGTGGCGCAAGAATATATCGCTTGTCTCCTTTTGGATATTCCAATAATGCAATACGTGCACCGCGATTTGGATCATATTCAATTGCAGCAACCCGCGCGGGTTCGTCTACATGATCCTGCTGTTTCCAATCAATCACTCGAATATATCGCCTCGCTCCTCCGCCTTGATGGCGGACCGTGATGATACCTCGTGCATTCCGCCCACCAGTACGTTTCTGAATAACGAGAAGTGACTTTTCGGGTTCAGTTTTTGTAATATCAGAAAAATCTTGAGCGCTTGAGAAGCGCCGACCAGCAGTATTTTTATTGTAGATCTTAATCGGCATCGCAGGGAGTAAGCAGTAGGTGGTAAGCAGTAAGTATGATACTTACGACTTCGCACTTACCGCCTCGCACTTCTTACACGCCTTCGTAAATCTGAATTGTTTTCCCTTTTGGCAACGTGACGATTGCCTTCTTCCATGCTTTTGTCACACCCATAGTTCTCCCGTATCGAATTTTTTTTCCTTGAACCCGGAGCATGTTTACTTTGATTGGCCGAATATTGTAGACTGCTTCGACTGCTTGACGAACCTCAATTTTATTCGTTGTCGGAGCAACGACAAATGCATACTGGTTCTGGGTATTTTGTCGTGTCCCCTTCTCGGTTACGAGTGGTCGCAACAGGAGCGACCCCACACGAATAGTGCCTGCAGTGCTCTTCTTTTCGTGCATCACTTCCTTCTGTTCACGCACAAGTACTGGCGTCGTCTGTGCATGCGGCGTCGCCGATGCTTCATTCTTTTTTTTGAAAATGTTGAGAAGTGCCATATGCGTTTATGCCTTTGCGTGTAATTTCTCTAGCGCAGTAATTGCGTCGCGTGTTGCGATCATGACGGAATGTCCAATAATATCAAGAATGCCCACGTGCTCTGGTCCCGTCGCGGAAACTGATGGGAGGTTATGGGTTGCACGAACAATATTTGGATTTTTCTTCACAAGAATCAACTTCTTCTTTCCCTCTGAGGGAACTCGCTGCATCAATACTGCGAGCGCCTGCGCCATGAGTTTTGTTTTTGGTTCTGGAATGGAGAGTGCATCAACAACAATAAGTGCATGATCATTCACTTTATCACTTAACACTGACGCGAGCGCCGCGCGCTTCATTGACTTTGGTATTTTCTTTGCATAGGAGCGATCATTCCGCGGGCCAAAAACGACTCCTCCACCGATCCAAATGGGTGATCGCGTTGACCCATGTCGTGCGCGACCGGTATGCTTCTGCTTCCATGGTTTTTTCCCGCCTCCACGAACCTCACCCCTTGTTTTTGTGTGTGCAATCACGGTACGTGCATTTGCTTGCAACCCCACAACCACTTGATGCACAAGCGCAGGTTTTGGCTTCGCGCCGAACAACTCCTCTGAAAGTTCAATTGCTCCGAGTTGTTCACCAGCTTGATTGTAGAGTGGTACTTTTGGCATAGGTCCAATAGGTCCTCTTCGACCTATAGGTCTTATTTTCCTTGAATGAGCACGAGACTATTCCGCGCTCCAGGCACAGCTCCTTTGAGCCAGAGTTCATTCTTTTCTTTATCAACCTGGAGTATGGTGAGATTCTTGACCGAGACACGCGCATCTCCCATATGCCCCGCCATGCGTTTCCCTTTTTCAATCACTCCGCCACGCGCGCGACGAGATCCAATTGAACCCGGCATGCGCTCCTGATCTTTGTGTCCGTGTGTATGCGGATGCCCACGAAAATGGTGGCGCTTCACCACACCTTGAAACCCTTTCCCTTTACTCGTGCCACGAATCATTACGTTTTCTCCTACACTAAATTGCTCGGTGTTGACAACTGCTCCAACCGTGAGTTCAGGATTTTCAATACGAAATTCACGAAGCCAACGAAGCGATCCACGATCCTTGAGATGTCCCGCCTCTGCTTTTGTAAGCCGACGCTTGTTGCCGTACCCGATCTGAATTGCTCCATAGCCATCCGCTGCCTTTGTTTTTACTTGTGTGACCACACATGGCCCTGCTGCAATAATAGTAACCGGAAGGATAGATCCATCAGGTCCAAACTGCTGCGTCATCCCCATTTTTTTCCCAAGAAGAATTTTCATAGAGGTCCTATAGATCAACAAAAGCCGAACGTACCAACGTTCGGCTCGCTGCCGATAAAGTACTTCCGTACTTTCTGGTATCGTCTGTTGCACACTTTCCTCCCGCGACGGAGCCGGGGGGAGTTATGCAAGCCTTGATCACATTTTAATTTCAACCTCAACGCCCGCAGGAAGATGTAAGCTGCTCAATGCTTCAACCGTTTTTGGTGTTGGGTCAATCACGTCGAGCAATCGTTTATGAATACGCATTTCAAATTGATCGCGTGCATCTTTATGGACAAACGTTGAACGGTTCACTGTCCATTTTCTCTTTTCTGTTGGTAAGGGTACAGGACCTGCAATGGATGCTCCCGTGCGCTCCGCAGTCTCCATAATGGTTCGCGTTGATTGATCGATAATCGAATGATCAAACGCGCGAATCTTGATACGAATGCGCTGATGCTCATCTTTCTTGGGAGGAGCGGCGTGCTCGGCACTGGTTGCTTCCGCTGCTGCTTTTGCTTTCTTAGTAACCATAGGAGAAAAAGAACAAGGAACGGTATTGTGTACATTACTTTGATATCTTTGTGACCACTCCTGCGCCAACAGTCTTTCCACCCTCACGGATCGCAAACCGTTGCTTCTCTTCCAGCGCGACTGGTGAAATAAGTTGCACCTTAATCGATACGGTGTCTCCTGGCATCACCATTTCAACTCCTGCTGGTAACTCAAGGACCTCACCCGTCACATCCGTGGTGCGAATATAGAATTGTGGCTTGTATCCCTTAAAGAATGGTTTGTGTCGACCACCCTCTTCTTTCGACAAAATATACACCTCTCCATCAAATTCAGTGTGTGGGGTTACCGATCCTGGCTTTGCGAGCACTTGCCCACGCTCTACTTCCTCTTTCTTTGTCCCACGAAGCAATACGCCTGCATTATCACCAGCGCGCCCTTCATCAAGGGTCTTGTTAAACATTTCAATACCGGTCACGACTGTCTTCAATGTATCATGCAAACCAATAATCTGAATTTCGTCGTTGATCTTCACAATACCACGCTCAATTCTGCCGGTGACCACTGTCCCACGCCCTTCAATAGAAAAGACATCTTCAACAGGCATAAGAAAAGGTTTGTCGGTATCACGCACGGGCTCTGGAATATACGTATCAAGCGCGTTAAAAAGTTCAACGATTGGTTTTTGTGCCTCTGGATCACTCGGGTTTTCCATTGCTTTGAGCGCTGATCCACGAATGATCGGTGTGGTGTCCCCAGGAAATTGATATTTCTTCAAAAGGTCACGGACCTCTTCTTCAACAAGATCAATAAGCTCCTTGTCTTGGACCGCATCACACTTATTCAAGAAAACGACAATGTACGGCACGCCGACTTGGCGTGCAAGGAGAATGTGTTCGCGTGTTTGTGGCATCGGACCATCCGCTGCGGAAACGACAAGGATTGCACCATCCATCTGCGCAGCACCGGTGATCATGTTCTTCACATAGTCAGCGTGCCCTGGACAGTCAACGTGTGCGTAGTGCCGTTTTGGAGTTTCATACTCCGAGTGGTGTGTTGCAATGGTAATCCCGCGAGCCTTCTCCTCTGGCGCGTTGTCAATGTCTTCATATTTTTCGATGCGCGCTTTATACCCAACTGCTGCCGCGACTTGTGTGAGCGCGGAGGTGAGTGTCGTCTTCCCGTGGTCAACGTGACCAATGGTCCCCACATTAAGATGGGGTTTTGAACGGTCAAATTTCTCGGCCATGGATGTGAAAAAAGATCACGAATGCACTGCATACGGCACGGACGATGGTATGGCCGTATTCCAAAGCGAATTCGTGTCTTTTGGAATCATTTTAGACAGTTGCTCATTGTAAAGGATTAATGAAAAATATGCAATAGGTGCCTATTCAACGGGTTCAAAGAGGTATGTATCCTCTTCTTCCTTGTTTTTCTCTGCCCCGCTCACCTTCTCCATCATTGTATCCCACTCATCAAGCGGATTTTTTTGTGGTTCGATCGATACTGGAGGGAGTGGCGCAGCCTCGGAGCGATCCTCTTCATGCATGAGCCTCCGGTATTCTGCTACTGTCATGAGCACACCGATGGGCGAACCATCCTCACGAATAATGATGAGCCGGTGTGTGGCATCTTCTTCGAGTAGTTTTGTAAGTTCAGCAAAGGAAGACATGTCCGCCGCGCTTAATGCAGAGTGAAGAATGCAGAATGAAAAATATAATTTTGCATTTTTACTTTTGCATTTTGCATTGATTACACGCGTTTCACCACCTTCTTGTCGATAAGATCTTGCATCTTATTCCGCGGGACTTCAGCATACTGCAAAAATTCCATCGAATAGCTCGCGCGTCCTTGTGTCATCGAACGAAGCTCCGTCGCATATCCAAACATCTCGGCAAGTGGCACTTCAGCATCAACAATTTTTACTCCACTCCGATCACGCATTTCTTTCACGTGCCCACGCTTCGCATTCAAATCACCAATGACGTCTCCCATAAATTGCTCTGGGGTAATGACTTCAACTTTCATCATTGGTTCAAGAATCACTGGGTCAGCGTTTTTGACAGCTTCCTGAAATGCAAGTGACCCCGCAATTTTGAAGGCTGCTTCCGAGGAATCAACTTCATGATATGTTCCGTCATAGACAGCAACATTGAGGTCAACAACCGGAAATCCAGCAATGACGCCGCGTTCGATCGCTTCTTTGACCCCTTTCTCAACCGCGGGAATATATTCGCGCGGGATCACACCACCCTTCACTTCATCAAGAAACTCAAAACCGGATCCACGTGGCATCGCCTCCACACGTAACCAACAATGTCCATACTGTCCGCGTCCACCAGATTGGCGAATGTATTTCCCTTCTGCCTCTGCACTTTTCCGAATTGTTTCTTTATACGCAACCTGCGGTTTCCCAATATTCGCTTCGACTTTAAATTCTCGCTTCATCCGATCAACAATGATGTCGAGGTGAAGTTCGCCCATGCCAGACATAATCGTCTGGAGTGTTTCCTCATCCGTGCGCACATGGAATGTCGGGTCTTCTTCAGTGAGTTTTTGAATGGCGGTTCCCATCTTTTCTTGGTCAGCTTTTGTTTTCGGTTCGATTGCCATGGAAATCACCGGCTCAGGGAATGTAATCGTTTCGAGAAGAATCGGATGATCCGGATCCGCGAGCGTGTGACCAGTAAACGTATTCTTCATGCCGACTGCCGCAGCAATGTCGCCTGCGTATACGGCATCGATTTCTTCTTTCTGGTCTGCGTGCATGCGAACAATGCGCCCCATGCGTTCTCGCTCGCGTGTATTTGTATTGATGACATACGAGCCCGCTTTGAGTGTTCCTGCGTACACGCGAAAGAAACAAAGCTTCCCGCCACCCGTAAACGGATCATTCATGACTTTGAATGCGAGCGCGGTGAATGGTTCATTATCTGCGCGCTGCCGTGTGATCGTTGTCTCTTTGTCGCTCGGGTCAAGCCCATGTACTGGTGGCACATCGATCGGCGATGGCAAGTATGCATTCACTGCATCAAGTAAAAATTGGACGCCTTTATTTTTGAGCGCAGATCCGCAAAGTACTGGAACAATTTCAAAGTTGATGACTGCTTGTCGGAGAACCCGTTGTAAATCGACAATCGGGATCTCTTCATTTGCGAAAAACTTTTGGAGCAGTCTCTCATCCTTCTCCACAATCGCCTCCAATAATTGATGACGATACTTTTTTGCTTGTTCGAGGAGATCATCGGGAATTGGTCCTTCTTCAATCTTCTGCCCAAGATCATCTTTATAAAATTCTGCTCGCATCGTGAGTAAATCAATAATCCCACTGAACCCGGCTTCAGCACCAATCGGGAGTTGGAGTGGGTGCGCATTCTTCGTGAGTCGCTCGTGGATTGAGCGGAGATCCGCATAAAAATCAGCGCCCATGCGGTCGAGCTTATTAATAAAACAAATGCGCGGAACTTTATATTCATCCGCGTAGTGCCAATTCGTTTCCGACTGTGGCTCCACCCCAGCGACACCATCAAAGACAACGACTGCGCCATCGAGCACACGGAGTGACCGCTTTACTTCCGCAGTAAAATCGATATGCCCTGGAGTATCAATAATATTGATCATGTGTTCCTTCCAGTAGCACGTAATTGCTGCTGCGGTAATCGTGATCCCACGTTCACGTTCCTGCTCCATCCAGTCCGTTGTTGTTTCCCCTTCATGGACCTCACCGATTTTATGTTTTCTTCCAGTATAAAAAAGAATGCGCTCGGAGACCGTGGTCTTACCAGCGTCGATATGGGCAATAATGCCAATATTGCGAACTTTCTCTAATGGATACTCACGCGCCATAACGACTAACGAATTACGAATAAGGTACGAATTTACGAATAGGCGATTGTCCTGATGATTCGTGAATTAGTAAAGGATTCGTTATTCGTTAGTTACCGTGCGAAATGAGCAAAGGCTCGATTTGCCTCTGCCATACGATGGACATCTTGCTTTTTCTTCATTGCTGACCCCGTCTGATGCACTGCATCAAAAAGCTCTTCAGCAAGTTTCACTGCCATCGGTTTTCCTTTCTTTGCTTGTGCAGCAGCAATAAGCCAACGGAATGCCAACGCAAGGCGCCGTTCCGCGCGTACGGGCAATGGGATTTGATAATTTGCCCCACCGACACGACGCGATTTCACTTCAACGAGTGGACTCACATTTTTAATCGCGAGCTCAAAGAGTGCAAGCGGATCCTCCACTGCTTCTTTTGCTGCTTTTGCTTTCTCCTCAAGCATGTTGAGAGCACCGTAAACAATTTTTTGCGCAGCTACTTTTTTTCCGCGGCGCATGACGGTATTAATAAATTTCGCAACAGTGAGGTTGCTATATGTTGTATCCGGAAGTAGTTTTCGTTTCGGTACTTTTTTATGTCGCATACCTACTAACGAATGACGAATGCGGTACGAATGTACGAATATACAATAAGGATAAAGATTCGTGAATTCGTAAAAGATTCGTTATTCGTTAGTGCTTATCCTTTCTTCTTTTCTTTTCTCACTCCGTACACACTTCGACTCCGCTTTCGATTCGTCACACCTTGTGTGTCATACACTCCCCTGACGATGTGATAGCGAACTCCGGGAAGATCCTTCACGCGCCCACCCCGGATCATCACGATCGAGTGCTCCTGCAAGTTATGCCCCTCACCAGGAATGTATGCAGTCACCTCTTGTCCATTCGACAGACGCACACGGGCAATTTTTCGAAGCGCAGAGTTTGGTTTCTTCGGTGTCATCGTCGTCACCTTCACACAGACGCCACGCTTAAATGGACTCCCTTGATCGAGCGTGTGATACCGTCGGTGCAGCGAATCAAAGACTGTTTGCAGTGCTGGCGCCTTTGATTTGTTGTGTTTACTCTTCCGCTTATGGCGAAGGAGTTGGTTCATCGTTGGCATACCAATAGTGCCCGCGAGGGCAAGTACAATCTTTACTGTAAAAAAAAGAAACTACTCCGTCCGAATTTTGCTCACTGTATCATAGCATCGAAAGGGCGTCAACCCTGTAGTAGAACTGCGACTGATTCAACCACGATAGGGCCCGCGCTGCGGGCCTGGTCGCAGTTTCACTACAGGGTCAACACTCAGAGAAGGGGTATCTGGAATATACCCTGCACCCATCGAAGAACTGTAGCAAACATAGGGGTAAAAACTGAAGTGGCGGTCAACATGCCAATGAGCAACAATGCAATAAGAATGAATTGTCCTTCGCGCTCCCATCGCTCTTGCACATGTTGTAATTGATTTGGGAAAAGTGCTGTGACGAGACGTGATCCATCGAGTGGCGGTAATGGAATAAGATTGAAAACTCCAAGCACCACATTCAACACAATAAGGCTCTGCAAAAATGGGATGAGTAAATTATCTGCAGTGAGCGTTGGCCCAATCCACTTTAATGCGAGACTAAAAATAATGACCGAGATGAAATTACTTGCCGGCCCTGCGATCGCGATCGCAACTGGCCCCCATCGCTGATGCCGAATGTTGTACGGATTAAACTGCACCGGCTTTCCCCAACCAAACCCAATGGCAAACAAAAAAAGAAGTCCCGTAAGGTCAATGTGTGCAAGTGGATTCAACGTGAGTCTCCCCTGTTCTCCTGGCGTGCGATCGCCAAGGAGCGTTGCTGCAACCGCGTGCGCACACTCATGCACCGACAATCCGTAGAGAATTGCGATGATCCAAAAAATAAAGGTCAGTGGATCCCCAAATAAGGTCGAGAGCATGCGCTAGAACAAATAATTTTGAGACTGTAGAAAAAATTGGTAGGCGCAGGCTTTAGCCTGCGTTCCATTGCGCAACCT
>JACQSD010000065.1 GCA_016206165.1 Candidatus Uhrbacteria bacterium | reverse complement strand
TGTCTATAGAGAATAATGAATCATAAAAGTGTTAATAGTTATTAAATTATATTAGCTATTGACACTTACTAATAAATACGCTAGTATGATCATGCTGTAGCTTATCTTGTGAGGGATGAATGAGATGGCCTTTAAACCGCTAACGAAAGGAGGAAAAACATCTCATCTCTTTGCTCTCACCAATAGGAAGTGTGCCGGCGCGGTGTCGGTACGCGGATCAATCAAGAACGGGAGATTGTGCCATGGACGAGGGAGACTAGCCGGATCCAAGACCACTCCGGTCAAAGATCCATGTGAAGGAGGGTAACTGCCCCCTTCATCCTGTGCCCGACACTCTCTGAATACGCTCTATGAGTTCGGGCAAGCAACCAAGGCGTGAGAGATGAGTTGTCCAAACCACAACCAAAACCCCCAATGCGAGTGTACGAGTAGTTTCTGCTGATGTAGAAATCTCTCACACGCTCGAAGACAACTGAAAACTCGCAAGGGGAGGTGAGGTATGGACGACTAAAGAAAAAGAAAACCCCGGATCGCATTACGCGATTCCGGGGTCTTTCGATTTTAGGAAGATTATTTCTATTGCTCTACTGCATCCCAAGCAATATTAAATATGGATCGGAGCGTTCTTGCTATTTCCTCATCCTCAATGATGATACCTGATGGAACCTTCCCTAGTGAGGCAATACGAACCCTATTTCCAATAATGGCAATATCACATGAAATCGGGTATTTTATCTCATCAATTTTCCGCCGAATACTCCCTTCTGTTTGTGGGAGCTCGCCTTTCGCATATGCATACAGCGACCGTATTTTTTTTCCCTCTTTAAGGCGATCCGCGCGCAATTGCTGACGCTCTTCAGTGGTAAACGTCCGCTCGACATGATCACGCGAATAAATCATCTCTATTTCTTTTTCCGTAGATCGAAGGAACTCCTGGTGCATCGACTTAATCCCTTCCTTCCCTTCATAGAATCGAACAACCGGCTTATTCTGTGCACGGTTATATAATGCTTTAAGTTCTGGCAAGAGTGCCTCAAGTTTGCGTGCCCGCTCTTCGATGGCTGCTTCTTCCTTTCGCATGATTTTCCCAATAGATTCAGGGGATTCTGCTATATAAAACGTTCGTTTTCCCTTACCAACGGTACTCACAAGACCGCGATCCTTAAGGCCGTTGAGAATAACGTATGTTGTAATGCGGTTAACTTTTGCCTTTCTCGATATATTCTGCACTGTATCTGAACCAAGCTCGAGTAACGCGAGATAAATCGCTGATTCCTTCTCCGAAAGCCCAACCTTTTGTAATTCTTGGGTGCGCATAATATAAAAAGTTATTCTGTTAATCCAGTATAACAGATTCATGAAGAAAAAACCAGTCATGAAAACCCACCGCAGTTGCCCGCGGTGGGTCGTTCTTTTTCCTTGAAGTTCCTCCTTCAGAACGTCATCGTGATCCCGAGTCCGAACACGGTTTGCTCTGTCCGTTTGTCTTCAATCGTCAGTGGATCGAACATGCGGACGAACGCTGTTCCGGTCACTCGTGGAGCGAGTGCAACAGAAACCTCTCCTGTCCACCGCAGTAAGATGCCCCTGTCCGCGGTCTGCGATCCATAATCATAGAGCGCGCTCACGCCACCTCCAAGCGTGATTCGTTCGGTAATTTTGAACGCATCTTGGATCCCCATCGTTACTGTCGGCCGCTCCCTCCGCGTTGGAATGGATATCCGATCTTCGACTTGAACTGTCGTGGTAAATTTCCCACCGACACCCATGTCAAAAATTCGGTTGAGGCGGATGCGTGGCGTGATCACATCCTTCTCTGCACGATCGAGCGGCATAAAATCCATGTAGACGACTTCCGTCGCAAGCGTTGTTTTCGACAACGTTCGCGTCCAGCCAAGCGTCCACTGTATTTCATCCGACGTATCGGATGAGAACACGCGATCGTTCGTTCCCGTCGACCACCACACACCCGCCTTCCATCCTTGTGGTGCAACAAAACCGAGTTCCGACTGCACGACCGGATCGTCGCTCAATCGATAGCCAACGTAACCGACGAACTTGGAAACATATGTGGTCGAAAACTTCCACAGGAGCGGCGCCTTCTTTTGCTCCGTTGCATCGCCCGCAAAGACCTGCCCCGCGAGTGCCACTACCACGCTGACCAACACCAAACACTTGATCGTCTTCATGATACCTCCTCATCGGTTGAAAGACCGGGCTATTGACCCTGTAGTAGAACTTCGCGTGACGATCCCGCAATAGCGGAGTCGCAAAATATTTTATACTCGCGAAGTTTCACTACGGGGTTGACATCACTCCGCTATCCTACTAAGGTGCAAAGGAGTGGCCAATACTACCATATGGCGACAGTCGCCACCGCACTAAGGAGAGTTACCCCAGTACTAATCCGCCCTGGGCGGATAGTACGGGGTGCTCAATTTTCTAACGTCTCGGCGGCATCGTGCTATGCACGATTTGCCTCGTCGAGAAAATTGGCATGTACCAAGAAATATTCGAAAAATTGAGCTTGAGTCCGAATGAAGCAAAGATCTACGAGGCACTGCTTGAACACGGTGAATCATCGGTGAGTGCGATTGCTGTTGCCGCAAAGATCCATCGTCGGAATGCGTATGACGCGATCCATCGCTTGATCGATAAAGGGCTTTGTTTTCAAATTTTTTCTTCATCCGAAAATCGTTTCAATGCGGTTGACCCGAGTAAACTTCTTGAACTACATTCCGAACGACAGAAGCAGCTTGAGGAAGTACTTCCGGTGCTCAAGAAAAAATTCACCGAACGGTTTGCGCCAGAGGAAGCATATATTTATCGCGGACTCGAGGGACAAAAGAATGTCTGGCGCGATGTATTACGTGTCGGGAAAGATAGCTACGCGATTGGCGCAAAAGCAGGATGGTTTGATCCACGCCTCGACAAACATACACGTGATTCATTTTTTAAAGAGGCAAACCGAAAGAAAATCAAGTTCATTCAACTGTTCGACCATGAAGTGAAGGAACAGATTCCTCAATTTCCAAAACACTTTCCTGGAATGCTTCAGTATCGCATTCTGCCAAAGGAATTCTCAACCAATTCGCTCATTCATATTTTTGGTGATTACGTCGTCACCTACGCAGGGCTCACGATCGGGAAAATTGATGAGAACAACATATTCTTTGTGCTCCATAGTAAAGATCTCGCGGAGAGTTATCGCAAATGGTTTTGGTGCATGTGGGCACAGTCAATGGATGATAAATAATTAAGAAAGCTCTCGACCGAAATCGAGAGCTTTCCTCCTTTCATACGTTAGTATCGATGGTCAAACGACTCCGAGTACCTTGAGGAGCGGAATCGCAACCCCCATGAGAGATTCACCGGCGATAAAGCCGCACGCAGTCGGAACGAGATATGTTTCGCTCTTCCTGCGCATCATACCCCCCGCAATCGCACCGATGATCCCACCAAGTGCAATCACGATGATCATGTACGCTGGCAGGAGCATCGCGATACCGATGCCCATTGCCGACGGCGTCCAGCGAGGCCAGTACTTCTCACAAATGCCGATGACGACCCCAACGACTGCCGCAATGCCCATGGCAAAAGCGGCGCCCGGCGGAAGCATATGCCACCCTTGGTTCAGGAGTTCAGCAAATGCCTTCCACTTCATCGCCGTCGGCGCGGGAAGCGTCTCCGTTCCGATGCCGTACACCTCCTTAAGTAATGGATAAGTAATCGCGACCATCAATGCCCCTAAAGGGACACCGATGCACTGAGCGATCACCATCTTCCGTGGTGTTGATCCTAACAAATGTCCAGCCTTGAAATCCATCATGACGTCTGTCGCATTCGCGGCAATCGATCCAGTCGTGCCGGATGCAGTCATGTTGGCGCCGATGTCTCCTGGCGTTACTGCCCCAAAAATCATCTGCGTCGTCGATCCAAGGACGGACACTGGAGCAATGTTCGTCTCACCCGCTGCACGAATACCAACGAGCATGAGTGGGAACGAGAGTACAACTCCGAGCACGGTCACCACTGGGTGAATCGAGAAGCCTACGTACTGCACGATCGCAAGGGCAATAGTCATGACGACCGCGCCAATGACGATTGTGCGCAATGATACTTCTCGTCCCACGCCATACGCGAATGAGGAAAGTGACCGGAACGTCTTTACGACAAGCTGCCACCGCACGATGAATGCGGTGATACCAGCAGACACCATGAGCACCGTCGCCGGCCACATCACCCAGCGCATGAGCACGGGATAGTAGAGCTCCTTTGCGAAATGGGGCGTCATTCCGAATCGGTCTGCTGTTGCTTGTCCAATCCCATTCGCGACAAGCCACGGTGCCAAGAATACCCATGTCGCAAGAGACGCGACGAGCATCCAGAGGCACACACGAATGCCGATAAGCATCCCAGACCCGAGGAGCATGAGCGATGGCGACACGCCCACAAAGTACGCATTCGTGGTGAGTGGATCAGCAATGATCCCCGAGACATCGCGCAACCACGTACACGTGATCGCGCAGACTCCAGAGAGTGCCAATCCTTTCGCCTTCTTTGCCCCCTCACCGGTCGGTGCCTCAAGCACGCGGAGAGTTTCCGCGGTCGCGACACCATCCGCAAATCGCAGCTGCTCGACCTCGATGTAATGTTTGCGGAACGGTACCGCAAGAAACACACCGAGAAGGCAGCTCGCCGTAATCCAGAAGAACACGAGCGCCGGAGACACCACATACCCAAGCATGTCCAACGCCGCGATCACCGTACACATGAATGCGGTGCTCGTGCCACTCGTCGCACACACCTGCACGAGATTGTTCTCGCGTGCACTGTAGTCGTGTCGACGGAGCACTACTCCGATGGCGAGATAGGCCATGAGCGCCGAAACGATGCTCATGCCCGGCACTATCCCCATCTTCAACACCATGTACGGGTAACTCGCCGAAACGATCACTGTGACCACCACCATGGCGATCACATTCCGAACCGTAAACTCCTGTTCTCCACGCATGATGCCCTCCTTGTCGTCTGGTTGTCTGGATTTCCGTTATATTCTCATCCCATCAAACGCACGGGGATTGTAATTGACAGACATGAAATCGTCAAATTAAATCGTCAAATTAGATTAGCCTGTATGAATACACGCCGCCACGATGTATCGGCACACGCACGATATTGTGCGGGACTTCATGAAATAATAAACCCACCGCAGTTGCCCGCGGTGGGTCGTTTTTTTTGTCCTCCTATTTCGATTAGAGACTTCCTCCCCGCGGATACCTAGTAGCGCTTGCCACCGGGAAATGTGAACCCCTGACCCTTCGAACTGGCCGCCTCGTGGAAGCGAACCAAGCATTCGGATTCGCTTCGGTTCGTCCCATCCGAGTTGTGCATGACGGGGTGACACCACCTGTCGTACTGGTACGTCACGTTGCCGTCCTTGTCCGGGTACCCGTTGTTCGCCATGATACCACCTCCCTGCTCCTAAAACACTCCGCAGATGCTCTGCGACCAGCATACCAACCATCAGGTTGGCACAATGCTATGTAATCCCATACGAATAGAAATGTCAATGATTGCGGCATATTTTCTATAATATCTTTTATATCTTGATAAAATTCCTTGATTTTAAAAGCGATTTTGCTATAATAAATTGTGTCATTAAATACGTCACTTATGAATACATTACAGCGCCATTTACTAAAAAATCTCAATCTCACCGAAGCACAGGGACGAGTGTATTTAACTGCCCTGGAATTAGGGCAAGCATCAATTCAAACCATTGCGAAAAAATCTGGCGTCAAACGGAGTACCATTTACAC
>JACQSD010000062.1 GCA_016206165.1 Candidatus Uhrbacteria bacterium | reverse complement strand
TCAAGATGATGACAAGAGGATACCCTGCCTGCATCAACAACACATTCATCGCTAATCGCGCGGTCCTCCCATTGCCGTCAAAGAACGGATGAATAGCGGCAAGTTTATAGTGTAAAAACGCTGCGCGCTCGATGCAATGCAGACTCCTACTGTGCATCCGAATCCACTCAATCGCACCATGCATAAGCGAGGGAACTTTAGATGCATCAGGTGGTTGATGCTTCGCCCCCATGATCATGACCGAGCTGTTCCGATACCGCCCCGCCCATTCTCGATCAGTATCGCGTACGACCAATTAATGGAGCGACCGAACCAACTGCTCGGAAAGAGTATGTTGCTTCCCCCGCTCAAGAAGATCATAGAGATATTCGAGCGCTGCCTTGTGATCCTTTACCTCAAGATGATCTTTCAATGGTTTCCCTTTAATCGTAATACCTTCATTGATCACGAGAAATGTCTCCTTCAGTGTCAGACTATTCCCCTCAATAGCGTTCGAGTTATAGGTCATCTCAACCTGAAACTGTTCTCGCAATTTTGCGACGAGTGCGGATGGAAGAGGGCGCAACGCGTTCAGTGTTGCGAGTTTTCGCTCAAGTCGCTCTCGGATGTGTTTCGATAAATACAGCATAAATCTTTAATATGGTTTGCGTTAATTCATACATCATACCATATTAATAACTATCCTCAATCCTCGTCAAAATACCAAGCGAATCCGGCACTCTCTCACCCCCTCCCCTCCCGCGCCGTGCCAAGAATGATTGGAATAAAAAGAGACATAACCATGGCAGGGGCGGTAGGAATCCCGCTCGCATCCGACTCGCGGTCCTGGGCGCTGCGCACTGAACGCTCCGCACGCTCGCGTTCACTCGCGCCCTTCGATTCCCCGCGGGGCCCCATGATGACAAAGAGAAATCTCAATACCGACTGAGAACTCTCTTTGTCATACCGCCACGGATCACCGCCTTCGGCGGGATCCCGCCTACCTTAAATATTCTCAGTAGTGGCGGGAAAATCGCCTACAACTCTCACCGGCTTCCGCCGGTTCGGTCGCAGGCCGCCCCTCGCCATCCGCCTCGTCAGCACGCACTCGGCGGATATGGCTGCGGTCTTCGCTCCCCCGACGCGACACACGCAGGTGTGTCGCTTGGCGCTATTCATTCACTTTGTTCATGTCATACCGCCACGGGGAATCGAACCCCGATTACCAGGATGAGAACCTGGCGTCCTGACCATTAGACGATGACGGCGTATATGTTCCTGCTTTTAATTCCTGACGGATCTTACCTGAATTCTTAATTTGCTTTTCGCGATGCAATGCAGCACCTTTATCAAGATAGCGTGCTGAATAAATAATCCTAAATGGAACGAATGGTCTTGTGGATGTTGTCTTTCCGGCATTGTGCTCCATTAGTCGTCTTGCGGGATTCTCAGAAACTCCAATATATAGTCGATCATGCCTAATGCTCCTGAGAACATAGACAACATACATAAAGGTGCGTCTCCGGCGAAGCCGGACCCGGCTCCGCCGGGCTGACCATTAGACGATGACGGCGTATATCTCCCTTCCTCTTAATTTGCATCTTGTAACACAGGCTGTCCATTAGTATTTCCCTTCGTACTCTTTCTGATACACATCGCGCAACTGATCACGTAATGCTTGCTTCCTCGAATATAACGGATGATGTTCATCCAATGTTGCCAGCGCTGGCAAAAAAACTTCTTGTATAACCGGCCCATACTTTGAAAGTAGTTTTTGCTTCTTTGGATCATCATGCGATAGGTTTCCAGTATTCACTACATTGATTAAAAAATCTGCCATCTTCACAACAAATACATCTGGATCCTTGATCGCTCCCGCAATATATTCTTTATACACCTCGTTCCTACTTTTCCTGTCCTCTGCCATCTCCCCCTTTTTAGCGATTGTATTAAAATCTGGATTCGAAAGGTGATCAACCAATGATGCTACCCGATCACCAAACTTCCCACCGATCACCACTAATGCGAGTTCACGAATTTCCTGTCCATACCGTTTCTTTATTTCCTTCTCCGTGAACTCCCTGGATTCTGGATACTTCGCATATATACTATCCATTGCGAGATGCAACGGTTGATCCTCCACCACATCATGAAGCAATGCTGCAATGATGAGATCAGGATCCTGGATGTCATATTCGCGCTCAACAACCGCAGCAACCGCAAGCGGATGTGCTAAGGAAAGTTCTCCTTTCTTTCGATCTTCCTGACTCGCGTGCAGAGCGATCATCCAATCAAGAGCCGCTTCGATCCGTTCTGCCTCCTCTGGAGGAAATTCATCTTTAACTCTTGCCTCAAACGCTTTCCCTTCTTCGGTAATCGAATCCAGCCGACGTTGTTTCACATCTGCCCAGCGATCAGCATCGCTCTCGCCACCAAAATAATCGATTTTCTTGTTCTCTACCATATTTGAGTGATTCTTATAATGAAACCAGATACCGAAAAACCGCTTATTAGCGGTTTGCAACTATACCATAAAGAGGTGGAAATCGAAAGGTCTCCTCCCACAGCGTCGGCTAAAGCCGACGGCTACAGATCGTAGATCGGTTTCCGGTAGCCGCAGCCTTTAGGCTGCGTAAAAATCGCCATCACACCCAACTTGCATCCTGCCGAACCAAAAGTTCTTTTGCACGTTCTGGTTCAGCCATGAGTTCCTTTACAATCTTTTCCATGCGTACACCCTGTGATCCCTTGATAAGAAGGATGTCACCCTGCTTCATGCGTGATTGCACAAATCTCCCCGCCTCTGCCGCATATGCAAAATGAAAAATACGTTCCTCGGCCATGCCAGCCTCTCGCGCACCGCGATCAATATCGCGACTTAATTCGCCAACAGTCACCAAATGATCAATGCGCAAATCGGCAACCCGTTTTCCAACATCATGATGTAATCCCTCTGCCATAGTGCCAAGCTCAAGCATGTCTCCGAGCACCGCCCATTTTGCAACCTGCTCACCGCGTGGTAAATCAGCGAGTGTTGCAAGTGCCGCTTCAGTCGCGCGCGGCGATGCGTTATAGGTGTCATCAAGAATCGTCGTATACTTAATGCCATCAATGACACGCATGCGTCCTGGCGGTGGAATATACGAGGCGAGCGCAAATGCAATTTCGACGAGATGTAAACCCTGTTCAAGCCCAACTGCCGCTGCAGCAAGCGCAGCAGAAACTGCGGGCAATCCTGCCACTCCCGGAATACGGACAGGTACCGCACTTCCATTCTGTGTGAGTTTAAAAGTGATACCGTCAACTTTTGTCTGTCCGTCTTCCACATGCGCACTGAGCTGGATTTCGACTGCACGAATATCATTGCCGTCGCCGAGGCCATATGTGACCACACGCCCCTTCGCACGATCACGCATTGCACGCACTGCGTCATCATCGCCGTTGAGAACCGCCACTCCGTCTCTCGAAATTGCGGATACAAGTGCACTCTTTTCACGCGCAATGCGATCGAGTGATCCGAGCGATTCCACGTGCGCTGGCGATACTGCAGTGACCACAGCAATTGTTGGTTGTGCAAGGGCAGTTAAATAGCGAATATCACCCGAATGATCAGCCCCCATCTCAAGGACAAGAACTTTCGGGTATGCACGATCACGAAAAAACCAAAGCCTTTTCGCGCGCGCGCATACGCGGATCCATCCCCAAAGCGATCGCTTGCCACTCAATGCACCGATAATCGTCAGCGGCACACCAAATTCATTATTATAGTTGCCACTGCTCCCTCGGACAGCGATATTTCCTGCGCGCAGTACTGCGACAATCGCGTCTTTTGTCGACGTCTTCCCAACGCTTCCGGTAATACCAATAACGACTGGCTTGTATTTTGCCAGAATACGCCGCGCGAAAAAAGACAGGATTGATTGTACTATTGATCGCATATGCTTTAGTTATCCTTCCGAAGATCATCGGGAACTACACTATAGTATTGTACCAGAAACTGCGCGATTTCGCCAAAGAGTGGCGCGGCCGAGCTCTCCGCCCATTGAACATCCTTTGGGCGATCAATGCGGACAACAATGACAAACTGCGGATCGCTCACTGGCAAAAACCCAGCAAATGAACCAATCGTTGCCCCTTCCTCATACCCCGGGCCATCCTTTTTTGGAATCTGTGCAGTCCCCGTTTTCCCTGCAACAAAATATCCAGGGACTTTCGCGCGCTTCCCATGGCCATTCTCGACAACTGACACAAGCATTCCAGAAAGCAATGTCGCTGTCGCAGGCTGCAGCACAGCACGCTCCGCACGTGGGCGCGTCACTGTCTCTGTCCCGTCAGGGGCAATCGTGCGATCAACAATGTACGGCTGCATGAGTACGCCACCATTCGCAATGACACCATAGGCGGACGCGAGCTGGAGGAGCGTCGTCGTAATTCCCTGCCCATACGACGACGTCGCAAGATAAATATCGCCGCGTTTGGACACAATCGACATGTCCCCTGCTACTTCAGTTTTGAGTTCAATCCCACGGACTTTGCCGAATCCAAAATCAAGCACGTATTTTTTGAACATTTCTTTGCCCACTTTTTCCGCAACATACATGGCTCCCGTATTCAACGACTCATCGAGCACTTGAATCATCGTCTGCACTCCATGGCGCTTTCCATCGGAATTGCGAATCGTAAATTTTCCAATACGCACAAACCCCTCATCAGTGTACGTATCCTCTGGCTTCACAAGCCCAAGATCAATGCCAGCCGCCATGGTGATTGGTTTAAAAATTGATCCCGGTTCATATGGAGAAAAAATCGTCGGGTTTGGATAGACACTCGCGTCCTCGGCCTTATTATATATATTTGGATCAAAATCGGGAACTGCGCACATTGCAAGCACTGCTCCTGTTTTTGGGTTCAACACAAGCGCGCTTCCCCGTTCCGCTTGATGGCGTTCAACTGCTGCTTTTACTTTCTCGCAGACGACGCGTTCGACCGAGCGATCGATCGTGAGGAGGAGATCTGACCCATGCACTACCGCCTCTTCTTTTTCATTCACAAAAAGGATGGGGCGCCCCGCAACATCGTATTCAACTTCCTTTCTTCCTCCACGCCCGGAAAGAAGTGCATCAAAATACCCCTCGATGCCATACACCCCTTTGCGCACATCATTCACATATCCATAAAACCCAAGCACGTGGCTCATGATATTCTTTTCTGGATATGATCGCATCGGCTCCTGAACAAAATGAATGCCCTTGAATGCGTATTGTTCAATTTTTTCTTTTTGCGTATCAGGAACATCACGCTGGAGCACTTCATAGGGGTCGTTTGGCTTGTCTATTTTTTTGAGGAGATCAAATTCACTTCGCTCAAGGATTGGTGCAAGTGTACGCGCAACACGTTTCGGACTTTCGATCTCTTTTGGCACGACATAGAGCAAATGCGCATCGCGGTTCGTGCCGACCGCAGCGCGGCTTTCCGCACTCCCACGATCCATGACATAAATTGTCCCGCGCGTCGGAATAATGTGCGCAATCGATGATCGTTGTGCCTTCGCTTTCACGGCGAGCGCATTGTGCTCGAGCACTTGGAGGACAAAAAGCCGAAACAGAAAAAGCCCTCCTGCGATGGTAAAGAGGGTTCCGATAAGGAGCGCGCGCGTATCGATCGTTTGTGGATCATGGCGAGGGCGTTGCATACGATGCGAGAGCAACGGGATCAAGTGCTTGAATATAATCAATCTTCTTTGATTCGACGAGTTGAAGTTCTGGCAATCGCGGAACAATGGAATCCCATGATTTTCGCAGTTCGTGTTCTGCAACCAATGCAGCGCGTTCCCTTTCGAGCCGCTCGAGCTGCACGCTCCGCGCCTTCACTGAAAACCCTGTCGTGGCAAGACTGTTCACAATAAAGAGATACGCGACTCCGCCAATGAGCGCGAGGATAAAAAAGGCAATCGCGACGTATTCCGAACGCGCGTGCGTGCGGGTGCGTGGGTGTGCGGGAGCACGCGATGGGATTGCGCCAAATGTGGCGACATGAGCGAGAAGCAATAGTCTGGACATTCATGAGGGTTCAGGGTACAGGGTTCAGGGTACAGAAATTCTGACCGCTGGACGCTGACCGCTGGACGCTGACCGCTGGACGCTGATTATATCTTTTCTGCGACGCGGAGTGTGGCGGAGCGAGCTCTAGGATTCCTCTTCAACTCCTCCACAGAAGGGCTGATACCCTTCTTCGTCACGAGCGTGAGTTGTGGCGTGTGCGAACATCGACATATGGGGAATTCTTTTGGGCAGAGGCATTCGCGCGCCTCTTTCCGAAAGAAATCTTTTACGATGTGATCTTCAATTGAATGGAATGTGATGATCGCGAGTCGCCCACCCTTCTTGAGGAGCGACAATGTCTGTGGCAATGCTCGTCCTAAGGCACCGAGCTCATCATTCACGGCAATGCGAAGGGCTTGAAATACGCGGGTCGCCGGATGAATGTGCATGTCGAGCGATCCCGCTTTACGAACAATACGTTGAATGAGTTCGGCAAGTGCAACGGTGCTCGTGATTGGTGTTGATCGACGTTCGGCAATAATCGCATCGACGATTCTCCCAGCATACCGTTCTTCTCCGTATGTTCTGAATATCGAAATTAATTCTTTTTCCTTTGTGTGGTTAATAATGTCCGCTGCAGTTTTCCCTTCGCTCGTGTCATAGCGCATGTCGAGCGGCCCGTCATGTAAGAATGAAAATCCACGTGTGCTCGTGTCAAAATGATGTGACGACGCGCCAAGGTCGAAGAGAATCGCATCAACGTTTGTAAAATTATTTTCCTCTGCGTGTTCGGCAAGATGATCAAACCGATCATGCACGAGCACTAATCTTTTCTGTTCGATTGCCCCTGCAAGTCTCTCTTGGACTGCATGGATTGCGTCGAGATCGCGATCGATACCAAGCACTCGTCCATCCGGTGCAGTCTTCTCAAGGATTGCTTCTGTATGCCCACCACCACCGATCGTGCAGTCGATAACCGTGGAACCAGGAGTAAGGTTTAGGGCATGAAGGACTTCTTGCAATAATACTGGTTCATGATGATATGACACGAAATTCTAAATCCAAAATCCTAAATCCTAAACAAACTCAAACTTCAAATGTTAAAACGTTTTGGATTTCGATCATTTGGATTTGTTTAGAGTTTAGGATTTAGAGTTTCGAATTTATACACCAAGTTCTTCCGCAATCTTCACACTCTCCTTCTCAGTTCCTGCTTTATATTTCTCCCAAGCAGTTTCATCCCAAATCTCAAGGCGGTTCAAGACCCCAGCGATGACGACATCCTTTTTTGCTCCCGCATACTTTCGTAAATAATCTGGAACGACGACTCGTCCTTGGGAATCAAGTTCAACGTCCATCGCTCCTGCAAGCATTAAACGAACGAAGGCGCGTGTATTCGCCTTACTCATTGGTAATTCGGATAACTTTTTTGCCAATTTCTCCCACTCCCCTTTTGGGTACAAAAAAAGGCAGTTATCGAGTCCGCGGGTGACCACTGCCCCATGTGCAACCTCACTCCGAAACTTGGTCGGGATGGCAACCCTCCCCTTCTCATCCAATGTGTGTTGGTACTCTCCGATGAACATTGTTATTGCCAGAGACGCGCCTCGCGGATCGTTGGTAATAACAATCCGCCGCGTCTGCTGAATGGCTTATCCCCAAATGAGGTTACTTATCCCCACTATTATCCACTTTCCACCACGGTAACTACATTATACCCCACCGCAATCCATCCGTCAACACAAATAAACCCACTCGAATCACCACACAATGTACTAAAAATCAAAAAGATGGTCGTTTGACCATCTTTGTCTTACTCGTGTGCATAACGCTTGACTACAATGTTGACGAAATCCTGACGCCTATGCTATAAAGAATATGGAAGTGCTCCCGACTCGAACTGTGGCGCTTGTCGCCGCTTTCCCGCAAGGGATAGAGCCGGGAGCTTTATTTTGGCCAAATTTGCACATATATTTCCCTCGCCCTAACTATTTCTCTAAAATTCTGTTCATTCTACAGCCTCAACTATATCTACGTTCTTGCGATTGTAATATTCGGTTCAGCGCCGTAGACGGGCATCACCGGACGAAACTTTCGCTGCCGGGAATCGTGCCACCTCACCCCAACCCTCTCCTCCGAGGAGAGGAGAAAATCATTCTGTGAAATTCCGTGCACCGGAACGCCAAGCGACCAGGCGAGTGCATTTGCAACGACGACGCCCACGCGCACTGCGGTGAATGGGCCCGGCCCCCCGACCACGGCAACTCCGGAAATACTCTGAAGGATTCTCTTTGCGCGACGGAGTAAAATTTGAATCGCGGGAATAATGGTGACACTATGCCCGTTACGCGACGCACGGCCGAGCGTCGCAATCGTACTCCCCTGCTCAACAAGTTTCACAATAATACGATCACGATCACTCGAATCGATATACAAGATGGGAGACATAATTCGAGCACATCCATTTATGGTAGCCGCAACCTTTAGGTTGCGCCAAATCGCAAACGAACGCAGGCTGAAGCCTGCGGCTACACACGTGTCGCACTCGCAATCACGAGTGTATCAATGACCACAATCTTTTTTGGATTCTCGAGCAAGTGATACAAGAAACGATCAGTAATGTCATGGCGATACTTGAATTCATTTTTCGACATCACCGTATACCGTATCTCACGCCCGAGCTCACGCTCAAATCGCTTCATGAGATTCCCAATCTTTTTTCGATTGATCTTCCCCACAATAAATAAATCGGTTGGCGCATCAGGGTCACCAACAAAAAAACCAGCAAGCAGTAAATAACGCACATGACCAATGCGTTCAATCTCTTGGACAAGTGCGCGCTCGATCAGCAGCCGCGCCTTCAAAAAAAGACTCTTCAGTTCCGGGTAGAGCAATGCATTCGTATGCGTTCGATACACTGCTCCCCTTTCATCTCCACGCGCGTCGCACGTGAGGATACCAAACGAGCAAAGATTCTCGAGTTCACGGGTGAGTGGAATCCGATGGACGCGGAGCCGTGTTTGTATCGTCCGCGTATCCCATGCGTCGAGCGGGCGATCAAGAAAAAGCCGAAGCAACCGCACACGGAGTGCAGAACCAAAGAGTTGTTCAAGGGGGGAAATGTGGGGTTGTCGCTTCATACAATTCGTGGTAGACTCAGTATACTGTAAAAACTAAAAAGCGGAAAGACGTATGATTATCGAGTGGGCACATTTTCAACGAAATAAACCAGCACAAAGTAAGCGGAGAACAAAGGTATTCATCTCTGAACCGGACCCGACAATCCGCCAGCGTTTTGGACGCCTTTTCGGAGTGCTCGAATTAAATTCATTGCAGCCGACTCACCTCCGTTTTCTCCATGCACTCATTGAGGAGCTTGAGCGTGCATACTACCCACACGTTGCACCACACGGGCCAGCACAACCGATCGCTGCGCACCTCGAGGCAACCCTCCGTACTATCAATAATCGTTTTTTAAAACTCGCTGAATCACATCACGTCCCGCTTGAAAATGGCGATTTCTCTTTTCTCATCGGAGCATTAAAAGAGCGAGACCTTGTCTTCACGCACTATGGGGACACACATGCATTCTTGTTGCATCGCGATGAGGGGCGCGCACCAAAATTGATTGACATTATCGCGGCAAGTGAAAAGGATGGGAAGCACGATGATCGTTTCTTTTCGTCACTCCTCGAGGGGCAGCTCGGGCAACACGATGGGCTCCTTGTTGCAACAGAGGCACTCGTTGACTATCTTTCGCTCCCACAATTGCAGGATATTCTTGTTGCGTCTTCTGCACGAGAAAGTGTGGAGCAGCTTGAACGATTGCTTGAGGATGCGCCGGAGCACCTCACCTTCCCACTCCTGGTCGTCTCGCTTGCGCCCGATACGGCGAGAGAGCGTTCGTCATCGGCCTCCGTAACGAAACTCTTGAATACCGAGCGTGCAACGGAACAGATCCTTTCTCCATCAGTCGGCCACGACATCCGCCAATTTGTGAGCGCAGGGATGCTCCGTATTCGCTCACTCATTTCAAGAAAATCACGACCAAAAGAGGAAACGCTCACCTTGCCAAAAGCAGTGCCGATCGCATCAACACAAGAATATGCAAAACGCCTGCACACGATCGGTACATTGCTCCTCCGCGGCACGCGCGTGCTTGGGCGACTTTTACTCCAACTCTTTATCACGATCGTCGTCCTCTTCTTCCGTGGATGCCGCTGGGTTGTCATTATGCTCATGGCTATGCGTGGGCGACAGGGTGATCGCGGCGCACAAAACGCAACGCAATGGTCACTCGACGATTGGAAATCCTGGCTCCGTCACCTTCCAGGGAAAAGCCGTTTTGCACTCATTGGTGGCGTCGTCATCCTCATCATTTTTGGGGGAAGCCTCCTCGTCATTGGCATACAGCGAAGTCAAGCGCGTGCAGAAGTTGCGTTTCAAGCAATGGTAAAATCAATTGAGGAAAAGAAAGCACAAGTGGAAATGAGCCTCATCTATAGTGATGACGCACGTGCAAAGCAATCGCTTCAGGAATTAAACAGCCTTCTCGCAACATTGCCAACAAACCGTGCAGCGAGGCGTTCAAAAAAACAAGAACTCGAAGCAAGTGTTGCAGGTCTTCGCGCGCGCATTAATAAAAATGCCCTTCTTGATGCACCAGAGCGTGTGATTGATCTTGCTGCATTTGCACCGCGCGATCGAACGCTTGATCTCAAGGCATTCGTCCTCCAGGATAACAATCTCTACGTCTACGGTGATGATCCCCTCCTCTTTAAAGTAAATCTCGAAAATCAACAGGCTATCTCATTCGAAGTCCCAAAAACAAACGTCGGGAAACTGACAACGGCGATCGCGGCAACGCGGGGAACGATTCTCCTCGTTGATGACCAAAATCGACTCATTGAATTGAATCCCGAACAGCGCACATTGAAGCCGCTCGATATCATCTTCGGTGGTGATGGAGCAGTCATTCGCGCCGGTGCATTCTATAATGATCGGCTCTATCTTGTCGATGCAAAGAATCAGCAAATCTATCGGCACCAAAAAGTTCCAACCGGATACGGCAAGGGTACGCCATGGCTCAAAGAATCCGTGAATCTCACGGATGCACAGGACCTTATCATTGATGCATCGCTCTGGGTGCTCTTCTCCGATGGATCGATCACGAATCTTGCACAAGGCAAACGCAAGGCGTTTGCGATCGAAACCATTGACCCTGCACTCACCCGTGCAACGCGCATTAGCACAACATTCGAATCGCGCTTCATTACATTGCTTGATCCAACAGGGCGCCGCGTCGTCGTGCTTCGCAAGAGCGATGGAAAACTTGCGATGCAATATACTTCCCCTGCTTTCGAAAATCTCAAAGACCTGTTCGTTGACGAAGCAAAGAAGGTGATGTACGTGATGAGCGGGACAACCGTCTACAAAATCCCATTGCAGCACCTCTAAGGCGCTGATAAACGCGGATCAAAAACGCGGATACACGCGGAATTGAAAATCCCCTCCGATTCATCGGAGGGGATTTCGATTTTTCCGCGTTGATCTGCGTTACTATCTGCGTTCATCCGCGATATACTTACTTTAAGGTCGCTTTCGCACCAGCCTCTTCAAGTTTCTTCTTCATTGCTTCTGCCTCTTCCTTTGTTGCACCTTCCTTCACCATCTTTGGCGCGCCGTCAACGATATCCTTTGACTCTTTCAACCCTTTCTGGGTAAGCTCGCGAACGACTTTGATGACCGCGATCTTGTTCGCGCCCGCTTCCGTAAGCTCAACATTGAATGACGTCTTCTCTTCAGCTGCTGGTGCGGCGGCACCTGCCCCTGCGGCAACGGCCATAACTGGCGCTGCGGCAGAAACCCCGAACTTTCCTTCGAGCACCTTGACGAGCTCGG
>JACQSD010000069.1 GCA_016206165.1 Candidatus Uhrbacteria bacterium | reverse complement strand
GAGATTGAAAAGGCACATCCAGAGGTCTTTAACATTCTCCTTCAGATTCTTGATAATGGCCTTTTGACGGACGCAATGGTCCGTGTTGTTAATTTCAAAAAAACCGTCATCATCATGACATCAAACCTTGGCAATCAAGTGATTGCCGAGTACGCAATGGGATTTGCGACAGACGCGCGCGCGAAACAAAGTAAGCAGATTAACGAGGAGGAAATGCGCGAAAAAATTATGCGGGCGCTCCAGGACAATTTTAAGCCGGAATTTTTAAATCGCATTGATGAAACGATCATCTTCCATCCACTGAGCGAAGAAAGTATCAGTCGCATCGTCATGCTCCAGCTTGAGCGTGTGCAAAAGCGTTTGCAGGAAAAAAACATTCGCTTGAGCACCACGGATGAAGCTCGAAAGATTCTTGTAAAAAAAGGGTATGACCCAAACTATGGCGCGCGGCCATTGAAGCGTGTCATTCAGACATTAATCCTTGATCCGCTTGCAATGAAAATGATTGAGGGAACCGTGCGCGAGGGCGCGCTCGTTCGCGTTGGCGCAACCAAAGGCGAGCTCCAGTTGAATGTTGAGAAATAAGTGGTTTTGTGATACGCTGAAATCATTATGAGGCGTATTTTTTTAATTGCTTTTCTTTCGTTTTTGATTGCGGTTGATGGATTGCCCACATATGCAACATCAACTGGTACACCCATTGATTTCATGCTGAGCGAGTTGGAATTTTATTCAGGGGAGGCATGGAATGTGGATACAATTCAGCGATTCCTGCAGGCGCTCCCGGGCGGAATTCGCTATCTCCGTTTTCGCGACGCTGAAGGCGGCGAACAAAGTGCAGCGGAGATTATTGCTGATGCAGCGCGTGTCAATGACGTCAACCCAAAAGTGCTCCTTGCAACTCTCCAAAAAGAACAAAGTCTTCTCGAGGATGCAAACCCCTCACAGGACCAACTTGATTGGGCGATGGGGTACGGTGTTTGCGATGACTGTCGGCATGACGACCCTGGCATTCAAAAATTCCGTGGGTTTGCAGTGCAGGTACGCGGGGCAGCAGCACAATTCAAATATTATCGCGAGCACCCGAACGAATTTACCTTTCGCATGAATAAACCAACCATCGTTGACGGGATCACGGTCACTCCACAAAATCCCGCAACCGCTGCACTCCTGAACTACACTCCACATCTTGCTGGGAATATTCGCTTTCTCGAACTCTGGCGAAAATACTTTGCAAAACAACATACCGAGGGGAGCCTCCTTCAAGTGCCAAATAGCGCGACTGTCTGGTACATCCAATATGGTCGGCGTCGCGGAATCACGTCGCGCTCGGTCCTTCTGTCACGCTTTGATGCACGCCGCATTATTCGCGTGAGCCCATTCGAGCTCGACCGATATGTCGAGGGCCCGCCTATTCGATTCCCACAATATGCAATTCTGCGGTCTCCAAAAAAGGAGCTCTATCTCCTCCAGGATGATCTCCGGCGTCGCATTCCGTCGATGAAGGCATTCCGATTATTTGGATTCAATGCTGCAGAAATTGTTGACGCAGATGATCAAGATCTTGTGCAATACGAAGAGGGATCTCCGCTCACCGAGCGGGATCTCTACCCTATGGGGGCGCTCCTCGAGGATAAAAAGCGAAATCTTTTTTACGTTCGTGATGGGGTGAAATATCCGATCCTCGACCGCGCACTCGTTGCACTTCGCTTCCCTGGGCGGCAAATACTCAAATCAAAGGATCGGAGCCTCCGGGCATTTACGCTTGGTGCGCCGCTTGTGCTTGAGGATGGCACACTTGCGCGTTCATCGACAAAAGGAAGTACAACCATCTATGTTATTGGCGACGGTGTACGTCGTCCAATTCGTTCAGCCGATATCTTCCGTGATCGTGGATATGCGTGGAGTAATGTGAAGGTTGTCTCCGAACGCCTCCTCGCCCTCCACCCCATGGGAGAACCAATCGAGTTTTAACGCATGAACGGATGAACACATCTTGCGTTCGTCACTATGATCATCTTCGCTGCCATAACCCCACACTCTCCCCTCTTCGTTCCATCTGTGGGGAAAGAAAATCGTGAGCGCCTCGCACTGTCGCTTAATAGTTTTATACATCTGCGCAATGCGCTCGCCACACTCAACCCCGATGTGCTTGTGATCATTTCTCCGCATGGGCCAATGCTTGAAAAAAGTTTTCCGATCGGGATGATGCCGGAATATGATGTTCATTTTGAACAATTCGGAGATTTTGCGACCCGCGTTAAGCTTCCGGGTGACATCCTCCTCCCCACACTCATCAAACAATCACTGGAGACAACAATGGCAATCACGAGCATTGGGGAATCTGTGATTGATCATGGCATTGCAATCCCAGCACTCGAATTGACACGCGGGGCGCTCGTCCCGATTGTTCCTGTTGGTGTATCGCTTTTGAATTACTCGGAACACTATCAGTTTGGATCAATACTCGCACCGATCCTCGAGCAGGGCGAACGCCGCATTGCAGTTGTCGCGTCAGCGGAATTGTCACATCGCTTGGGCCCTCTTGCGCCACTCGGATATAGTCCACACGGATCGACATTTGATGCACACATCCTTGAACTCATCACGCAGCATAAATTATCATCGCTCGTCGATATCGATCCGGCACTTGCGCGCGAAACTGGTAGCTGCGGCATCGCACCAATCGCGATGCTCGCTGGCATCCTCCACGCACGAACTGTCGACCCAGAAATACTCTCGTACGAAGCTCCATTTGGTATTGGATACGCAACGATCGATTTGAGATTGGGAAACTAATATGTTCGTTGATGTTGCTCCATGTGTACGCCTTCCAAGATCGCAAACACTTTTTACGTACATCGTTCCAGAAAATCTCGAGGAGAATGTCCGCGTCGGTGCAATCGTCGAAATCGAATTCCGAAAAAAACGCATTCGTGGATGTGTTTTCGGCATCCATGAAAATAAACCAACCGGCTATGCTCCGCTCCCGATGAGTGCACTCGTTCCGAAAGTTGCATTGACGCGCACCTATTGTGCGTTCATTCAATCAGTTGCCAATGACACGTTCACGAGCCTTGCTGCGATTCTTCATGATGTTGTCCCAACACCACCGCGCCGTGCATCACCGAAACGGGATGGGGAAAAAACGGGACGACACACATCACCATCAATCCCGCGATCACTGCTTGCGACACTGAAAGAAAGTGAGGAGATGTGTGCACGAGAATCCCCAATCCCCTTTCTTCTCCATACGGCAGACGCATCGTATATCTCTGCATTTCTCACCATGCGCCTCAACCATGCGATCCGCACGCACGAGCGCACACTCGTTCTTTTCCCAACACACGAGCGTATGACCGAGTCTCTCGCTGCGCTGCCGGAACGAATCCAGGACGCCACAACACTCTTCCACGCGCAATTATCAAGCGGTGCGTATTGGCGTGCGTGGAATGCAGTACAGAGTGGTACCCCTTGTGTGATGGGGACACGAAGCGCGCTCTTTGCTCCAGGGCGATGGCACGAAATTATTGTGATCGACGAGGAGCATGCAGCGCACAAACAGGAAGATCAGAGTCCGCGCTATTCGACACATCGCCTCGTTGCACTCCTTGCAAATTGTTATGCGAGCAGAACAATCTTTGTGGGCAGCTCCCCACGCGTGACAACATGGCATGCCGTGCATGGACATCATGTACCAGCGCCGCGCATTCATCTTCCTCTCCGCATGATCGATATGCGTGACGGGAAACATGCATTCGGAATTGTCCATGCGGAAACGCTCGCGGCGATTCAGGAAACCGTGGCAAAAAATAAACACGTCGCAGTCTTCATTGCACGTGGTGGATATGCAGGGAGTATATCGTGTGCTCACTGCGGAACCATGCTCACCTGCACTCTTTGTCGGCGACCGTACACGGCCGATGCTCAAAATGGAAGCAGCGAGCCAAATACACTCATCTGCATCATCTGTAAAACAACGAGCGCGCTCCCCTCGCAGTGCGTTGTATGCCATAGTTCGTTCTTCACATTTCATGGCACTGGAGTAAAACGCATTGCCTCAATGTTCGGTGAGCTCATTCAAAAGACGCGCATGGAGTACATCCACATACAAACGCACATGACGCCGATCGCGCATCCCATTGCACTCGTCGTTGTCCTTTCATCAGAGGCGCTTCTTCATTACCCTGACTTTCGATCTGCAGAGTGGACATATCAATGGTTGACACACATCGCCGCGTGGGCGCACGCATCGCAAGCACGATGTATCCTCCAGAGCTGGAATCCAGAACACCATGTGTTTGCAGCGCTCGCACAAAACAATCCGGAGCGCTTCTACGCGGAGGAATTGCGTCAACGCTGTGCCGCGTTCTACCCCCCATTTGTGAGAAGTGCACTCGTCACACTGAAAACACCTGTAGGAAGGGATAGAGTAGCACAACACACACTCCCGATGTCACGATTTGAAAAAGCTGGTATACTCGTATCAGATCCATACATTCGTCGTGGCCCAAGCCCGCGGATGATCCATACTTCTGTCTATCTCCGACACCCACTCGTACGAAAAGAGGAAGAGTTTACTCAAACGCTCAGACAAATTCCAGATCCATGGCTCATTGATCGAGAACCGGAAAGGATTTTTTAGTCTTCCGCATATTATGATTCGCCCAATTATTACAAGTCCTCACAATGTCCTTCGCAATGGGACAGTCATTGTCCACGAGTTTCAGGATGCCAAGCTGCGCAAGCTTGTCCACGACATGCGCGAGACAATGATCCATGCGGATGGCGTTGGGATTGCGGCTCCACAAATCGGGAGTGACCTCCGGATTGCCATTGTTGCGGCACCGAATGAGGGAGAACGCGTCATCGTGAACCCAAAAATCACCCGAACGTCATGGCGACGATGGGTGATGGATGAGGGCTGTCTTTCTGTACCAGGGACATTCGGCCCTGTGCGAAGACCGTGGAAAATCACCGTGCGCTACCACGATACCAATGGCGCGCTCCACGAGGAAAAAGTTGGGGGGATGCTTGCACGAGTCTTTCAACACGAAATCGATCATCTCAATGGAATACTCTTCATTGATAAGGCAAAAAAACT
>JACQSD010000061.1 GCA_016206165.1 Candidatus Uhrbacteria bacterium | reverse complement strand
TTTAAAAAAGATGACTCCGGTAGAGTACCGGAATCATCTCTTACAGACCCAGAAGTAGGTTTTTATTTCGTGTCTACTTTACGGGGTACGGATCATCGGCGAGGGTTTTTTGTTTGGTTTTATTCTTGCTCAATCTGCGACTGAATTGGTGTCGGCGCAGTGGCGGTAAGGATTCCTGGGCTCCGTTCTCGAGATTCCGCCTGTGCACGAACCGCAACACGATCCTCGACCGTCATTTTTTCTTTTGTTATTACAATCACTTCCGTGCGATCAACGAGAAGAACGTTGTGGAAGAGACCAGTAATAACACTGCCACTCTTCACATGATATTTCTGTACGAGATGGCTTTCGACATCAATTTCAATATCAACAACTTTACCGAGCTTCTCACCGGCTTGGGTTTCTACGGGGAGACCGAGGAGTTGATGAGCGGTGATATACATAAGGAAAGGATAACGAAAATACGAATTGTTGCGAATGTACGAATTCGTAATTTCGAAGATTATTCGTACTTTCGCGAGCCATTCTCTCAAACTACGGCCGTTTTCTTTTCTCTTAAAAAATACCACTGTTGGAGCACGGTGAAAAGAGTAGTCCCAAGCCAGAAGAGCATGAGCCCTGATGGGAGCGTGATACCGAAAAGCAACGTCATCGCTGGCATCATATACATCATCTGCTTATTCACGCCGGCGAGCATCGCTTCATCTTTCGCGCCCGCACTCTGCACTTCTGGTTTTTTCTGCATCATCATCTTCGTCTGCCAGAATTGCGCGGCAGCCGCGAGCACAGCAAGAATAATATTCGCCTTTGCAAGATCAAGAAAACCAAATGCAATGGAGTTCAACGTCCCTGGGTTTGATACAAAAGGATAGAGGAGCGCAAGGTCCTGCGACGCAATGCCGTTCTGGAATACTTGATAAATCGCTATGAGGAACGGGAGCTGGATAAGGAGTGGCAAACATGATGAGAATGGATTTACTTTCTCTTTTTTGTATAAATCCATCATCGCTTGTGTTTGTTTTGTCTTATCATCTTTGAATTGCTTCTTGATCGCGTCGAGTTGTGGTTGCACCTGTTGCAGCGCGCGTTGTGACTTCAGTGACGCGTGTGCAAATGGGAGGAGGACCAGTTTAAGGATAATCGTTACCGCAATAATAGCAACCCCGAGATCCGTGCCAGGGATCACTGTATAAAAAAAGATAAAGAGGTTAAAGAGGGGTTGATAGATGATCGTTGTATAAAGTTGAAACATTGGTATGAAATTAAGATATTAGGATACTATCGGGTCATTACCACCTTTGGATAGGGGATTACAGCGGAGAACACGCAAGAACGTCATACCAATACCGCGCACGACGCCCTTTGTTTGTATTGCTCCTACTGCATACTCCGAACAGCTTGGTGTATAACGACAAAAACCATACGGATGCCGGAACCGAAAAAGACCGTGGTCAGGGGAGACGGTCTTCTGATACCATCGAATTGCCGTGAGAAAAAATTTTTTCATTGTCGAGAGATGAGCTGTGCGCGCCGGAGAATGACATCAACAATTTTCGATAATTCTTGGAATGTTCGTTGCTCAAGTCCAGGCTGCACAGAAAAAACACCATCGATCGGATACCGGAACGTGCGCACGAGGGGCCCAAGGATCGCGTGGAGTTGGCGCTTCACCCGATTCCGGATAACGGCGCGTTTCGATACACGGAGGGAGACGACCACGGCAATCTTTGTTGTGGGTCGCGTTGATTGAAAAAAACGAAAACGAAGTGCGTCATGCATCACGGTATGCCCGCGCTTCATGACGCTCACAATCGCACGGCTCTGTGAAAGACGCTGTGATCGAGGGAGCATGGTAAAACTACACCGTCAGGCGCTTTCGTCCTTTTTGTCTGCGCCGTCGTAACACTGTGCGACCATCCTTCGTACGCATGCGCCGCCGAAACCCGTGGACGCGTGCACGCCGTCGTTTCTTTGGTTGGTATGTTCGTTTAGGCATACATATGGACCCCTTTTGCAAAAGGTGTCCAACCTCCAAAACCGCTGTGTCGCTTGCGGCGCGCTCCGCGATCCTCAGGGACACGGCAGAGCCGGATCCCTTCGGTCGGGTACGCGCCTCGCGACATCGTATTAATAATCGTGATGGTGCTAGATTATCATGGAGCAGATGATTGGTCAACCATCAATCATTTGTACACCGTCCCTCCACAGCTTATTGACATTTTCTTGCTCTCCCTTCATTTTTTTGTTACGGTATTGTGTGTTATAGTTCCAAACATTCCTCATCATTGCTCTCCCGCATCGATATGCTCAACACACAACAACTTTGGCAGGCGGTGCTTGGAGAGCTTGAGCTTTCATTATCGAAAGCAAACTTCACCACATGGTTTAAAAATACTGACATTGCTGCAATTGAAGGCCACCGTGTTGTCGTGCGCGTCCCGAGTTCATTTATCCAAACCTGGCTCGAAAAAAAATACCATGTCGCCATGCTCAAAATTCTCCAGGGTCTCACTGAACATTCTGAACATCGGGTAAAAGAGCTCGTCTACCGCATTGAAGTTGGAGAAGTGGGGGCTTCTGCTCCAGTTGTGCTCATGACGGAACAGCCGATCCCTTCCGCAGACCACCATGCTGACGCTGTCGCACAAGAACACAGTACTCATGCTGACACATCTCCCACACAGCAACAAAAATATACGTTCGACAACTTTATTGTTGGAAAAGCAAATGAGCTCGCCCACGCGGCGTGCGTTGCTGTTTCGCAGAATCCTGGAAAAAACTACAACCCGCTCTTTATCTATGGCGGTGTTGGTCTTGGAAAAACACACTTACTCCGTGCAATCGGCCACACGCTCATTAAAGAAAAAAGAACACACCCATCAAAGATTCTCTACGTTTCTTGTGAAAAGTTTATTAACGACTTTGTCCACTTTGTCCGCAGCGGCCGTGCAATAGAGTTTATAGAAGCGTATCGCACCGTTGATATTCTACTCATCGATGATATCCAATTTATCACCGGAAAAGAAGGAACGCAGGAGGAATTTTTCCACACCTTTAACGAGCTCCACGATGCAGATAAACAAATTGTGCTCTCTTCTGATCGCCCCCCAAAGGCGATCCCAGCGCTTGAACAACGCTTGCTTTCACGTTTTGAGTGGGGGATGATCGCGGATATTGGGCTCCCTGACTACGAAACACGGCTCGCAATTCTCCAGGCAAAGGCGACCGAGAAGAAGGCTGCTATCCCACACGACGTGCTCCACTATATTGCAACGACGATCCAAAATAATATTCGTGAACTTGAGGGGGCATTGAATCGCATCATTGCCTCACACCAACTCCATCGTACGCCGTTTGCTGTGGATACTGCTAAATCACTCCTTGATTCTATCGCGACTGGCTCAAAGCGGGGGTCGGTGACCCCGAAGCAGCTCCTCCAAACAGTTGCTACACACTTTGATATTGCGCTCGACCTTCTCTTGGGGAGCAGCCGTAAAAAAGAGCTTGTTGTCCCGCGCCAAATTACCATGTATCTTATGCGTGAGGACCTCCAGAGTTCGTTCCCTGCAATTGGACACGAGCTTGGTGGGCGTGATCATACAACCGCGATCCATGCATGTACAAAAATTGCAAAGGAGCTTGATGTAAACGAAAAAATTCGGCGCGATGTTGCAACCATTCGTCAACGTCTGTACACAACCAGTGCACTCTAAGTGGATGTCCCATTCTTATTTGTTCATCCTTACTGCATAAAGATTATCTCTTAAAATAAACTATCCACATATCCTTTACTC
>JACQSD010000060.1 GCA_016206165.1 Candidatus Uhrbacteria bacterium | reverse complement strand
GTCCTTGAAGAATCATTTGCAGCAAGCATTGGCAAAAAAACAATTACTTAACACAGTGCGTACTTGAAGCAAAATATTGAACATGAAAAACAACAGAAAGAAGATGAGCGGCAGGAGATTGCGATGCTTGAACAACTCGTCGCTGCGTCAACCTTTGGTGAGATTCCCGATTTGCTCGTGAGCGAGGAAACGCGCCGCATGGTGGACGAACTCGAGCGATCCGTGACTGCGCGGGGTATGGATTTTGATGCGTATTTGAAGTCGATCAAAAAGACGCGGGACCAGATCTTGCTTGATTTTACGCCAGACGCGATGAAGCGCGTGAAAACAATGTTGCTCATCCGTGCGGTTGCGCGGCAGGAAAATATCACAGTGACAGATGCGGAGTTAAAGCAAGAGACTGACGCAATGCTCGCTCATTACGAAAAAGATGCAGAGATGCAGGAGCGGATCCGCTCAAGCGATGGCCAGGATTATTTGCGTGGCATTGCGAGAAATAAAAAAGTGATTGCATTGTTACGAAGCAAGATTCAATCATAGACCACGGGGTGCGGGATACAATGGAATCCTGCGTCGTGCACTGTGATCGAATCATCAACCGAGTGAAAGGAGAGGTGGAGCGATGGAGAGGCAGGATGTGCTGACGAAGGTTGTCAGGATCGTGAGCGAGCAGCTCAATGTTCGCCCGGAAAAGATCAACGAAGCAACGCACTTCGTGAACGATCTCGGTGCCGACTCGCTCGACACGGTCGAGCTCGTCATGGAATTCGAGGACGGATTCGACATTGAGATTCCGGACAACCCCGATGGTCAGCAAATCACGACCGTCGGGCGCGCAGTCGACTACATCATGTGGGTGCAGGGCGGGAAGCAGAGTCCGAATCCACTCGATACCGTCGCAGTCGCGCCGGGAACCGGGGCGCTCGGGTCGCCGCCCATGTTCAAGGAGGGCGTCGGGCTGTGAAGGCAACGAACCGAATACGGGGGAGGCGGGGAACCTGGAGGGACCCCGCTTTTGCTATTTGTGATACAATGGTAGTATGTCTACTCTTCCTATCTACCCGATCATTCGTGAAACACATACACGCACCGAACTCGCAGCGATTCGGGGTGCGGTGGTGAGGACGGATCGCGTGTTTGGCGTGCTTAAACAATGGATCAAGATTGGCATGAGTGAGCAGATGGTTGTACGGAAGATCAGTGCGCTGTTCAAAGAGTATGACGCGAGTGCACTTTCCTTTCCACCGATTGTTGCATTTGGATCGAATGCGGCAAATCCGCATCACGAGCCGACAGCACGGAGACTTCGCAAGAACGAAATGGTGAAGCTCGATTTTGGGTGTGTTTATAAAAATAAATGTAGTGACATGACGCGAACATTATTTTTTGGTTCGCCTGATGCGCGATTTAAGAAATTGTATGCACTTGTCCTTCGCGCACAGGAACGCACGATTGCGAAAATACGTTCGGGTGTATCGTGTGGTGCAATTGATCGTGCAGCACGTGGTACGATCGAGCGAGCGGGATTTGGGAAGAATTTTTTGCATGGCACCGGCCATGGTATTTCCGAGTTTGTTCACGAGCTTCCACTCCTTCGTCCGAAAGCCACAGATCGTTTGACTGCTGGCCAAGTCGTCACGGTTGAGCCCGGCATCTACATCAAAGGCTGGGGCGGAATCCGAATAGAAGATATGATCCTTGTGAAAAATGGTGGATACGAGGTGCTCACGAAGAGCGAGAAACGCCCTGCTTTATGGTTTTTGCAGTAACTTGATTTGACATAACTTGATTTGATCTTGACAATGTCTATCGCGCTGGATATGATGTATATAGGATCAATATCTAATCAATATGTATGTCCATCGTCAATTTTAGTATACCAAGAACACTTGAGGGGAGAATTCGAACAGTCGTACAAGAGAAAGGATTTGCTAGTAAAGCGGAACTTTTTCGCTTTTCGGTCATCCATTATCTTGAAGAGATTGAGCGATTCCCTCTGGATACGAACCGTCATATTGCAACACTTTCTGCGGTGTTGGAGCAAGAGCTTACAAAAAAAATCGGCGAGAAGCCGCTCCCTTCTATAAAAAAACAACTCGCGCGACTCAAGACGGTATAGGCGCGTGGTATGCATC
>JACQSD010000058.1 GCA_016206165.1 Candidatus Uhrbacteria bacterium | reverse complement strand
CGGAAAATTTTTGAAAAATCGTCATTTATCGTCATTTCGGTGTTCCGCGGTTCAACGTGTTATTTCCTATCCATAATGGAAATCGGAAATAAATCACAGAAAACCGCGCTTGTCAAGAACAAAAATGGAACGACGGGCCGCGCCCGTGGCGCGGCGACGGTCCGGCCCGAGAACGCGAATGCGCGTTCGCATGCGCCGACTGCTGTACACCGGGCCGCTCAGGTAACCGACCAAAGGATTCGTTAATCGTCTTTCCCGTCTTCAAACAATGTCTCGGGCTTCGGTAAACTTAATATCGGAGTGCCAATTGGAGCTAGGCGCTTAAGCCTTTGAGCGTCGTCTTGAAGCTTCTCGTACAACGCATGGTCTTCCCCTTTTCCTGCACCTTCACCCTCTTCCGCACTACCTTCGGTTGGTGCAGGCAATGGACCTAAGCGCACTTCAAGGCTCCAACCACGTTCTAATCGAGGGGCAAGATGATCAATCGCAATCTTCAACCGCGTTGAATTTTCGTTTTTGTCTGCTTCCTTTTTGTCACCACAAAATTGTTCGATCAGTTCCGCGCGAAACGCTTCCAAATCTTTTGCTAACTTCTCGTTGATACCTTTTTTAAGACCTTCAAGATGTTTTTCTTCAATTCCACTTTTCAAAAATTCGTCATACTTCATTTTCAAATCAGCAATTTGATTAAGGGAGGTAAGAATGAATGTGACGGTAGCACTGATGAGTGCCACCGTTTTCGCATTTGGCCGCACAAATATTTTTAAATCAGACGCCGAAAGATAGGTAAGCTCAAACTCTTCACGAGTTCCGATGGCAACAACTGAAAAATACTTAAAAATCTTATCGAAATGCATCAATTCATTAGCGAGTAGATCAAGCTTGTTTTTGACCTCCGATCTTGGAATCAAAACCCCAAGTTCAACTTCGCCTGGCTCAAGTGGCTCCTCTTTAATATCGAGTGCATCAAACGCCGTTTTGAGGGCGGTGAGTTTGTCAACGAATGTTTTAATTTCTGACATTACTCCGTTGACATGATCTCGTACCGTCGCTGGCGAAATTGATTCGGTTTGGAAAATTCTCTCGATTCCCTCCTGAATTTCTCCTGAAACAAGAATGCCACCACCAAGTAGTTCTATCGTCTGCTGTATTCCGCTAGGCCAGCGACGTCTTTGTAATGCATTTAGCGCGTCGAATAACTCACGCCTAAGAGTGGTTATATCTTGTTGGAGTTTTTGATCGCCAGGATTGCTAGCAAGTTGGTTTAGTTGTTTATGAAGGTTATTGAATTTGGCAAGGATATCTGACGCTGAGACATCCTCGATAACTGTTGACGCGATGGTGTGTAATTGTTCAGCGTTCATATCTATAGGGAATATTTATCGGTTTCAAAAACTACTAAATCGCGTCTAGTTCCGGGCAGTACATTGCCCGCATCCCCCTGCCTTGGTCCCGTAGGCGTTACAACTATTCTTGCATCCACTGGGTTTTAAAAACAACTTTTATTACTGGGATGGGGGCGCTCTTTCGATTTAGGGCCACGACCACGGCGAGACTGACGAACATGCTGAGCGCCAGCGTGTCCTGTCCTGCCGCCATCGCCATCGAGGCGAGGAACCCGACGACGAAGCACAGCGCCAGCTTGGCCCCGCCGGTCATGGCTGCGCGGTCTTCCTAGCCAGGCCCTACATCGTCATGACCAGTTGCTTGAAGGCGGGGCTCCACACGGGGCCCGTGCCGTCCGGCGGATAGCTGTTGACGCCCCCGGACCGGACCCTCATGCCGGGCTCGTCCACCGACAGGCTCCAGGTGATCCCGTCGAGGACCGTTAGGTTCTCGTAGCGGCGTCTCCACCGCCGCGCCCTGAGGCGCTTCAGTAGCTTGTGCAGCTTGCGCCAGGAGCGGGCGCTGACTAGCGCGGAGACCGGCTGGGCGTAACCCCGGCCGACCGTGACGCGGCGCGGGGTGCAGGTGATCGTGGTGGGCAACCCCGGTTGCGGCGTCAGCGTCAGTTCGATCCGTTCCATGGTGGGAGGGAAACACGGCCGGGGGAGTGGTGGCAATGGGCTGATGATTTCGATTGTCCGCGAAATTTCTACCTCAAGCTAAGCGGAATTAGAATTTCAGAGAAACAGTCCTTGGCAACGAAATTTGCTTCTACCGATTTCGCAGCTTCTCGGAGTTCGGTTTCTCGGGCCACATCCTCCCGCGTCCAATGAGTTACTCGCACCAATCGATCCCAATCACTTGGGTCGCGTTTAGTTCCATACTCAGCAAAAATGGAAAAAGCCCCCGCTGCATTCGCCATCTTTATGTCATGTGCAATACTATCGCCGATGTAGACCGTTTGTGATGGTTCAACACCCACCAACCCACAAATTTCTCGCAATACGGACGGATCTGGTTTCCTCTGATGGTGCGAGAGTTCGGTGATCCTCTCTGTAGGAAACTCATTTAACCATTGTTCGTCCGACAACCCGTTAGGGTGTTGACTGACCGCACGTTCCCGACAAAAAACTCTTTCAAAGTGTCTCATCAAATCCAGTCGCCGCAATCTATCAACAACAGCATGGAATTTTGCCTCAGTATGCGCCACTAAGCGAAGCTCGTTCATTTTAAGGGTATCAAGAGTCTCAGGGACCATCGGAAAAGTTTTTAATTTTTGCTTCCGCATCGAATTGAATGCATGAAAAGCATCATCAAAATAGGCTTTAGCTCTCTGCAAATTCCCATTTGGGAACATCTCTTTCACTAAAGCAGTCTCTAACAATGCAAACGGATGCTCACAGTCGTGATGCTTCTGATGAACTTTCTGAAGGTCATCCAACAATTGTTCCCGATCCCAACCCGTGATTCCAACTACCTTCTCAACCATCACATAAAAGGACGGCACAAAATATGAAACCCAGTCATAAAGCGTGTTATCGAGATCACAGACGACGAGGCGGAACATGGCCCAAATTCCGATAATCTACCAACACGTCCTCGTTGGTCGTTTGCCAAATAATAAAATTCTTACGTATGAACGGTCGGCGGATAATGCGTGAGGACATACCAGAGTGAGAGGCCGCCAACAGAAAACGGGATAACATAAAAGATGATCACAACAAAATTCGCCGACCAAAGGCTCACTCTCTCGCCAAGCAGAGTCGTAGTTGCGACAAGTGAAGGATTGTTCTTTTCGAAATTTGATCCGATTTGAACGACACCTAAGAGCAGTCTGTAATAATATGTTACATCCATTAAAAAAATTGAGAAGAGCAAGGTTAGAGCGAAACAAATGATTCCACCACTTATGTGAATCAACTGATCGAAAATAGTTACATACTCGTTCGGGTATTGTCCCAATGTGACAGCGGCGGCCCCATAAGCTGCCAATACGACGCTCGAACCGATCGCTCTTGTCTGCAAGATCATTTCATTAAAATGCATCTGCGTCGAAATGATCGTCTGCCATTGTGCGACGACTTGGGCATCTAAACCCGCTGATTGTGTGGTGTTGGACATTGAAGAAATCCTTCTTCAGGGTCGATGAATTATATCACCTAGTTTTCAGCTAAAGGTTGAGATGACTTTATCACGTCAAAGCTTTTAGAGGAGTGTTCTGGAGACAGAAACAGCAAATTCTTATACGATCCCTACACTAACCACGTGTGGACGCCCATACTTAGAGGCCCCGACGAACGGGGCCTTTCGTTTTTTGGAATGCGCCCGGAAGTGTTTCCGAAGCGCCGCAGATCACTCGGCGGGGGTCTCGATGACCAGCCGGTGCGGCCGGAGGTAAACCAGCTTGAGGCAGTCCAGGCAGTAGCGGTCGGTATCGGCCTTCACGGTCGGTTTGCCGCGTGGCTGCGGCCCAGCCCGGGAATGTGACTACAATCGACGAAACCTACTCCGCTTCCGCCCCGACCAGCGCCTTAAGATCGTCCCAGGCGTAGACCACCGTCGGCAGCCGCTTGCCGGCGAACCCGTGGT
>JACQSD010000056.1 GCA_016206165.1 Candidatus Uhrbacteria bacterium | reverse complement strand
CCACCGATCACACCAGAGCCTCAACCAGCAAATACTCCGTCAACCGATACATTCACAAAAACAACGGAGGCAGTGCGTCAGTCCGTCCAACGTGCCGCAGAATTAACCGCTCGCGTCATTCGAGAAAATGAACAGACGATCAAATTGAGCCTCACCATTGCGGTTCCCGTCGTCACCGTTGCAAACCCTGCAGTCGTTGCGACATTCCCAAATATCCACACACTCCTCTATCACTTCGTCTCATGGCTTCTTTCGCTCTTCGGGATTCGCAAGAAACGAAAACCATGGGGTGTCGTGTATGATGCAATTACAAAAGAGCCAATCGCACTCGCTATTGTTCGTATTTTTAATGCGGAAAGAAAACTTGTGGAAACACAGGTCACGAATGCCGATGGAAGATTTGGATTCCTCGTTCCTGAAGGAACATATACGATCGAGGCAACAAAGCCTGAATTCATATTCCCATCAAAATTAATGACGGGGGGAGAAGATGGTGAGTACACGAATTGTTACTTTGGTCGTTCAATCACCATTCGATCGTTGAGTGACCTTGTCGACGTTTCCATCCCTATTGATCCACGAGACCCTCGTGGGGAAAAAAGAAGAAACCCTCTGTGGTACACCGTGAAGCGCGTCTTGAAGAGGCTCGCGCTCCCTGTGCTCGTCGTGGGAACAGTGCTCGCATGGCTCGCAACCCTCGTCGTTGCTTCCACATTCAATGTGACGATATTTATTGTCTATCTCTTCTTCCTCATCTACGAAATCATTATCTCGCCGCGCGGTGCTCGGCCATGGGGAACGGTGTTCGATGCGACGTCGTCCTCCCCTGTCCCACTTGCCGCTGTCTCACTCGTCGAAACCCAGTACAATCGAACGCTGAAAACGCGCCTCTCTGACTACTCCGGAAGATTCAACTTTCTCCCACCGCGCGGAACATATAAGATCGTTGTCAAAAAAGAAGGCTACCACTTCCCCGTTTCCTCCGAAGCATCGATTCGTCATTTCCGCCATCCTTACTACGGCGAAACAATCACTATCAAAAAAGACAAGGCCGTCATCAACCTCGACATTCCCGTGCAACGGAAATCGTGAAGCGCGAATCGTGGAGCGTAAACCGTATAACAAAAGTCCTCCGAATGTATCGGAGGATTTTTGCATACTCTATACCAAATCGGCGAGCAAGCTCCGGCCGGTCATCGTTTTCGGAATCGCAATATCCATGTACTCAAGGATCGTGGGAGCGACGTCCGCAAGAATGCCAATTTGTGGCGGGGTGAGTTTGAGTTGTTCAACAAGCTCGCGTGGTTTCTCCTGTTTCCGTGCATCATCAACGACAAACAGTGGCACTGCATTCGTCGAGTGCTCTTTGTCAATGCGCCCAGTCACCGGATCAATCATCACTTCACAATTTCCATGATCCGAAGTAATAAGCGTCACTCCACCAATCGCCCCCATCGCCTCAACAACGCGTCCGACACACGTGTCGACCACGTCAAGCGCCTGCACCGTTGCTTGCAAATTCCCTGTATGTCCCACCATGTCTGGATTTGCATAATTAATCAAATAAAAATCAAACGCACGCTCCTTAATTTTTCCAATTAACTTCTCCGTGATCGCGTGTGCAGACATTTCCGGCCGCGCATCGTATGACTGCGCAACGGGCGACGGAACAAGTTCGCGCACTTCGCCTGGAAACGCGGCTTCTGTGCCACCATTAAAAAAATATGTCACATGTGCATACTTTTCTGTTTCCGCAATGTGATATTGTTTCTTTTTTGCCTTCGCGAGTATGCTCGCGAGCGGTGTATCAATAAGCACCGGCGGGAAAGCAACAAACACGGGGAGCTCCGTTTCGTATTCTGTCATTGTCACAAAACATAAATTCTTAATACCTTCGCGTGTAAACCCATCGAATGTGGGTAACACAAATGCTTTTGTGAGTTGCCGCGCGCGGTCACCGCGAAAGTTGAAAAAAATAACTGCATCATCATCCTGAATGCGACCGCGCGGGACACCATCGCGATCGACAATGACCGTTGGTTGAAATTCCTCATCATGAACACCGCGATCATAGGATTCCTTGATTGCGTCGACCGCATGTTGTGCAGTGCGCTCACCAACACCGTCGACCATAAGGCGATACGCAGCTTCAATGCGATCCCAGTGTCCATCACGATCCATGCTGTATTGCCTTCCTGCGATTGTTGCGATCGCACCCACGCCCACTGTGTTCAGTGACTCTTCAATCGCAGTAATAAACTGAATTCCTACATCTGCGGCAGTGTCTCTCCCATCGAGAATCGCATGCACAGCAACGTCATGGAGCTCATGGTCTTTACAAAGGCGAAACAATGCAAGGAGATGGTCAATGTGTGCATGGATCCCACCGTTCGAGCAAAGCCCGACAAGATGTAAGCGCGACTGCTTTTTCTTCACATGCGCAATTGCTTTGAGTAACGCAGCATTCGTAAAAAATGATTCGTTCTCAATCGCGCCCGAAATGCGTGGTAATGTTTGATAAATCACCTGCCCAGACCCCAAACCCATGTGCCCGACTTCAGAATTCCCCATTTCACCAAACGAAAGCCCAACGTTCTGCTCCGCGGCCGCGAGGGCAACATACGGATACTCTGCGATGAGGCGATTGAGGACTGGCATTTTTGCAATACGAATAGGATTCCCTTCCGTTTCTGGAGAGATCCCAAACCCATCGAGAATAATGAGGCAAACAGGACGAGACATAGATCGGAAACTCTAAACCCTAAACACTAAACTCTAAACATTTGGTCATTTGGATTTTTCCACCACGGGCGGATCCGCCTTTGGCGGAGAGTTTGTTTAGAGTTTAGGATTTAGAATTTAGGGTTTTATGCTCCCGATTGAACAATCGTACAATTATTTTGCATCCCTCAATCATGACCACAATGCCGATGCCAAAGACTGCGACGATCCCCCATTCCTCTATGGTCAACGCGGTGGTACCAAGAATATGCTGCAGCGCTGGAAGGGCAACACCAATGACCGTAAGCAAGAAACCACCGCAAACCGCAGCAACGAGCCAGAGATTATTCCATGGCGCAACGCGCCAGATCGTTGTTCGGAGTGTGCGAATACTAAATACATAGAGGAGTGAATCGAGGCTCAAAGACGCAAAAACGATTGTCCGTGCGCGAACGAGATCTCCAGTCACTTCATACCACCACTGAAAAAGCAAGAGATTGCCAATGCCAGTGACGACACTCACGAGGAGCACGATCGCCAACCGCTTTGTATCCATGATCGAGCGCTCACGAGCAATCGGCGGAGTTGCCATGACATCGCGCGTCGCGGGGTCAATCGTCAACGCAACGCTCGGGAACCCATCGGTGATGAGATTAATCCACAGAATCTGCGCGGCAAGGAGTGGTAATGGCATGCCCCAGAAAAGCGCTCCGACGACAAGAACAATCTCTGAAAAGCTGTCCGAGAGGAGATAGAGTGCTACCTTTCGAATATTATCATACATGACCCGTCCTTCGCGAATCGCATGAATGAGTGTCGCAAAACTGTTATTCATGAGTACGAGATCGGATGCCTCCTTCGCAACATCGGTTCCTGACCCCACCGCGACGCCAATATCCGCGCGTTTCAACGCCGGCGCATCATTCACGCCGTCCCCAGTGACTGCGACCACAGCGCCGCGCGCCTGCCACGCCTGCACAATACGGAGCTTCTGTTCCGGGGAGACGCGACTATACACTGTGGTGGTTGCAACGCGATCACGGAGTGCATCATCACCGAGTTCATCCACATACGCACCATCGAGCGCCTCATTATTGTCATGCTGAATGCCAAGTGTCCGTGCAACATACCCGGCAGTTGCCGCATGATCACCAGTGATCATCACTGTCGTTACTCCTGCACGTCGTGATTCAAGCAGAACATCGGCAACGTCTTCACGAATCGGATCCTCAATGATCGCAAGCCCAACAAACGTGAGGCTCCCTTCGCATCCAGGAATCTTCGCGCATGCAAGAAGCCCATCACCCTCGCGATACGCAAGGCCAAGCACACGATATCCATCGCGTGCATATCGCTGGATCTTCTCCATCCATGCTTCGCGAAATTTCGCGCTCCATGGTTTTGTCCCACGATCAGTAAGCACTGCTGTCGCGAGTGCGACAATGCGTTCCGCAGCACCAACCGCGTAGAGTGTGGTTGTTGTTTTTTGTTTATGGAGTGTCATCACATATTTGCGTGTTGAGGTGAACGGGACAATATCGATGAGTGGGCGCTCCACAAGGAGTGTGGATCGATAGATGCCTCCATGTGCTGCACCACGAACAAGCGCAACTTCGGTCGGCGCACCCACAAGCTCCCACGCATCAGGATCGTCTGCTGTCTTTTCAACAACAGTGGTATTCCCGAGTGCTGCAATTTCTAAGGCTTTCTGTACGGTACGATCCGCAACGTGTGTGTGGTCAATGCGTGTCTCCCGAGTATCCGTCACAATGCGTGCGAGTCGCATGCGGCCTTCGGTGAGTGTGCCTGTTTTGTCCGTACAGATGACGGTCGTTGAACCAAGCGTCTCTGCCGCAACAAGACGACGCACAAGCGCGCCGCGTTTCAAAATGCGCTGCATGCCAACGGCGAGAATGGCAGTCACTGCCACGACAAGCCCCTCCGGAATTGCAGACACCGCAAGCGCAACGGACATCGTGAACATCTCCACGATCGATCGCCCGTGCACAATGCCAAAAACGAAAACCGCTGCCGTGATGAAAAGGATCCCAGCGGCGAGAACACTGCTTAAGCATCGGAGTTTCTCCTGGAGTGGCGTCCGTTCATCAGGGAGTGTGTGGAGGAGCGCGGCAATGCGCCCAAACTCTGTGTGTGCGCCTGTTGCGATCACGAGCGCGCGCCCAAGCCCTTGCGTCACCACCGTTCCTGCGAAAATCGTGTTTTTCAAATCCGCAACCGGGCGCTTTCCCTGCGCGAGCGATCGAAGCAGGGTATCTGTCTTCGCCACCGGATATGTTTCCCCGGTGAGCGTGCTCTCATTCACTTCGAGTTCAATTGCTTCAATAAGGCGTGCGTCTGCAGGAACTTTTGCACCAGCGCGGAGAATAAGCATATCTCCCGGCACAATGTGGCGCGCGAGAATCGTATGCTCACGCCCTTCACGAAAAACGATTGCGGTTGGCTCCATGTATGCTTTGAGTGCGGCGAGCGCCCGCTCTGCCTTGTATTCTTGAAATAAACCAATACTCACGTTAATGATGATTGCTGCACCGATGACGATTGTATCCGTATAGTCGCGCAGGAAGAAGGTGATGGCAGCAGCGCCGACAAGTACAAGGACAAGTGGGTTCTCAAATTGGCGTATGAGAACATGGAGCGCACCGCGTTGCCGCTCTTCAGGGAATGCGTTTTCTCCCACGAGATCGCGCCGCTTTGTCGCAACAAGCGTCTCAAGCCCGTCCTTTTGCGTCTCCAAAGCAACAAACAATTCCTCAAGCGTCATCTCGCTCCACGGTCGCTGCATATTTTTTTGTGTCCTTGCTCGTATTGCCATACCCCGTTAGAAGTTCTCGGCAGAAAAATCCTTAGATTTTTCTGCGCGCTGTTGAATAGTGATCATAACGAACAAGACATTGTTATCTCTCTACGAATGCCCCATTATAAAGAAACAAACTTCTAACGGGGCATAGATTTTTGCAGTATAGCACAAAGATGGTGAATTATTGCATCATCCTAAAAAAAACGGTATACTCTCACGAATAAGAGGGGGTGTGGGTCGGTAGCTCAGTTGGTAGAGCAACAGCCTTTTAAGCTGATG
>JACQSD010000055.1 GCA_016206165.1 Candidatus Uhrbacteria bacterium | reverse complement strand
GGCCATACACTGTGCAAAGACCCTGAAATATTGGAACTCATCCCTGTCGTAATCAGAAAGATTCTTAAGGATGTCAGCAATCTCATCCTCGAGAGCACGAATGTCCTCCAACGTCTCCGTTGAACATTCATTTTTTTGGATGAGTGCTCTCGCTGCATGGAGTGCGTCGTCGGCCTGTGCGAGCAGTGTCGTCACTGCATCAAGATTCACGTAATCCTTCGGTGCTCCTTTTATTTTTTGCTTGATCCTTTTAACATAGCGCTCATTACTGTTCAGCGTACTTTTGATTGCACTGAGCGTGCGCACACATTTTTTTCCTGAAAGTACAGGAGGTGTCACCCTGGTTTGTGGTTGTATTGCTTGCTTATTTGGTGTTTGTGGAGGGATGACCGTTGCTGCATCCGCGGGCTTCACTGGGATCTTCTTTGTTGTCGACGGCATATTTGTGGTTGTGTCTGCATTTTGACTTGGTACCGATACCTTTGCTGCACCAGCATTCGTCGTTTGTCCCGTCGCTGCATTTGATGACGATGGTATGTTTGTCGTTGATGGAACATTCGGAGTTCCATCTCCATTTTGATTTGGTACTGATGTACGCGTTGTATCCGTGTTCGTCGTCTGCCCCGTGGTCGAATTTGTGGTTGGCTCTGGAGTTGAGGTTGATGGAGGAGGTGTTGTCCCGCCAATGACCGTGAATGGCTGGGCATAGACTGACCCTGCAGCACATGATGCACTATTAAGACACGCGCGCACAACGTACGCGCCGGCGACAAGATTCGATGTCGAAAATCCCATTTGCTGCAGGACGGCGCCCACATTACTCCCGGTGACATACGTGGTGGCCGAGCCATCGGGTTTGACAACCTGGATCGTCACCGTGATCGCATTGGTTCCCGCCGGGATACATTTGTATGCATAATTCACGGATTCACCAATACTGTACGACGTTTTGTTATCCTTGAGCGTGAAATCCAAACTCTCACATGCGCTTGGGATAACGACCGGCCAGACCGGAATATCAATCGATACAATATTCGAAGCAGCACAACCAACGGCATTGCACGCATGCGCTTGATACTCATACTTTCCACTCACTGTTGGTGCAGCGATCTGGATATTGCCAGCATTCGCCGAAAAACTCCATGTGGAGGTACCGGTAGGATTAAACACCGTTGGCCACGAGGAACCAACAAGACGCCAATACAAACGATACTCGGTTTCATCCGTCGCATTATCATTCACATTGAGTTGCACCTCTGGCCCATTCGGTACCGTTGAGTACGAAGCGGTTAATCCTGTAGGAGCGACAGGAATACTCGGCGCAGGCGTTGGCAGAGTGGTAAAACTTGGTGACACCGCGAGTGCAGATACATTACCTGCTGCATCATACGCTTTCAAACCAAGGATATACGTCGTGCTTGGAGTTAATTCGTTATACCCAAACGTCGTCACGCCTATGACGCCCGGCGTTGGAGCTCCAGGCACCGGCAATGCAGCAGCGCCCGCCCAATCACTTTCTACAAAAACAGCGCTTCCAGTTTTGTATTTGAGTTCGTAGCGAGTGACTGCAACGTCATCGGCAGGAGTATTCCAGCTTAATGCCACATGCGTTGCAGTGATATCCTTCACTTGCAAATTGTCCGGCGCATTCGGAGGGGTAACGTCAGCCCGTGCTGTACATGCGGATGATGACATTGATCCGGAAGCAGTGGTAAACGTGCGATCTGGGCTAAACATATACTGTGATACATCGCTCGCGCATGCTTCGCCCTTATAGTAGGGGCAGCCTCCAAGCCGATAATGATACGTGGAGTTAGGACAAAGCCCAGTCACTGTGAAATTCGCAAAGTTGGAAGCAACATTGTTCGTATATTTTACATTGCTGATATATTTAATATTGAGCGGCCAGGCGGTTGAACCGGCGGTGGCTGATCCAGGCGGCGCAAATAGGTTGTATATAATTGTGTTGAGGCCGTACTCCATGCGAAGATACACCGAGTCATTGACGGAAACCCCGATGGTCGCACTGTCAGATGTTGTACTGACTCCAGTGGTCCATGGCGTTCCTGGATATTCGGCGCGCGCCTGAGGGACAAAACCGCCAAGGAACAAAAGTATACCGACGACCAATAAACGAATGAGAAAATTCTTCTTCATATACATTATAGTACCACAACTAGTGCAGAGAGTACACCGAGTTCACGCTATCTTCTTATAAAACACGATGGGCACCAACGACGCGTCACCCACTGGAATGGGATGAGTAATAACGTCCACGGGATCACCGAAAGCACCACAGGCAACACCACATCAGGGGTATTGAAGAATCTCCCCGCAAGATAAATGGCAAGAGTAAAATTCATATACGTGAGGCAGACCGATATGGTAAGCCGATCTGATTCGCTCTTCCAGAAAAAAAGAAGGTACCCAACTCCATGAAGCGCAATAAAAAATACAAAGAGCGCAACGAGTGCGGGGAGTAATGCGCCCGTAAGACCTGCGGTGATCGCTGCCGCCTGTTGCGCAACGACGCCCGTGATGAGCAAACCAAGGAGGATAATCGATACCGGCTTCAACGCAAATGCAGTGAAGTGAATCCCGCGTGGCCATAGCCACCGGACGACTTGAGCGATAACAAATGGAACAATGATAACCGTGAGGAGTGCAAGGAACATCCCCATTGCATCCACCTGTACCGTTGCCCCAAGGAGCAGCCAAACGACAAATGGGACGGTGAACGGTGCGAGGAGCGAGGTGACGGTGGTGAGCACGAGCGCAAGTGATGGGGTGAGCCCAATAATCTCCACGAAGAGCGGGGCGGACATTGCTGCAGGCATCGCCGCAAGCAACATGAATGCAATCGCAAGCTGCGGCGCAATGACCATGGTCAGTCCATAAAGAATGATCGGGAGGACGATGAGCATGTAGACGCACGCGACAACGAGGAGCTGCACATCACGGATGACGCGAAGAACCTCACGGACATCAATTTTCAGACTGGACAGGAAAAAGATGATTTGCAAAAGGAGCGTCACCCACGGTGAAAGTAATGCTGTTTGTGTCGGGAAAAGAATCCCTGCACCAAGCGCAAGCATCGCGATCACGATGTATGATTCAAGGAGGAGGAAGAAAAAACGAAAAAGGTGGTGCATATGGATTAGTATACCATGCCGCTACAAAAAAATCTCGACAATGTCCGCATTGCATATATGTGCTCCATATGATTTACTAACAGTGGAAACTGAATGCGCAATGAACATGACACGAACCTATTCAACCCTTCTCATCCTTTCCATTGTTCTTCTTTTATTGGGCGTCCCTTTTCCGCGTGCCATTCTTTTTTCTCTGTCAGCACCGCCTCCTCCGCCACCCATGGCCGTTCCCCTTTCCAATCTCACTCCCACAGAAACTCAAAAACTCCCGGATTTTTCACGCAGGGCCTGCAAAACAAAAAAAACGCTTACCGCCTCCAACGCGAACATCAATTTTCTCAAGAAGGTTTCTGATGAACAGTTTATTGCTGTTGGGGTCATCGAAAAAGACACTTGGACAAGGTGGATCGGGAAATTCGATTCGACACTGCAACCGATTTGGCAGTATTGCTACTACAGCACAAGGCCCGAGGAAGATGAGATCAATGATCTTATCATAACTTCGGATGGAGGTTTCCTGGCCGTCGGAAAATTATCAGGGGAGAAATGGAATGCCTTTGCCATGAAACTCGACAGGGACGGAAAAATTGAGTGGCAAAAGGGATATACCAGACCTAATGATCAGCGTTTTGGTTGGGCAGTGCTCCAGTCTGTCGTCATGGTACCAAGCGGCGGTTATCTTGTTTCTGGATATTTGTGGGAACGCTTGTACGACTGGGGCGCCAATTGCAATGCCTGTAGCGGCCAATATGGGCTTCTCATGAAGCTGGATGCGAATGGAGCAATCGAATGGCAGCGAACATACGGCATGGAGTATGAAATGAAAACTCCCATTCCTGGAGTCTCAAATCCTGACATACGAAAAAAAGAAAGCGTTGAAGGAGGATTTTCTTTTGATCAACTTGTCATGACCACAGAAG
>JACQSD010000054.1 GCA_016206165.1 Candidatus Uhrbacteria bacterium | reverse complement strand
TCCGTACTCCACTCACTGCATTCTCGGGCGAACCAACGCCCGTTGCAAAAAAAGCGTTCGCACCACTCACTGCCCCCGATGGATACGGGTTCCAAAATCGATTTGTGGGGGACTATGTGCTTTATGGATCTGGCGGCGCGTGGTGGGGTGAAGGAAAACCATCAACGCTCTATCTTAAAAAATACGCAACGAATGACGCAATACAAACAATTGACCTCACCCACGGTGTTGATCGTATTGAAGTGATGGGCGACGGTGCAGTCGTCATCGGTGCCGCGAAGAATGATCTCCAGTTCTCATCAATCGCGTTGGGGCGATCACCCGAAGTGCAGCAGACATTCACGCTCGAAAAAGCATCGCAAGGCGAACTCCGGAGTCATGGGTTTTTCTTCTCACCAAAACCTGATGGAACCGGTATTCTTGGAATCCCTATTCGGACCGAGGGAGATGCAATCGATAGTCACTTCAAAGACTCCGCTACAGTGCTCTTTCTCCATGTCGATCAGGAGAAACAATTCACCCGTCTTGGTTCGCTGGCAGGAAAAAACGAATCGGATCGCGATGATCAGTGTGTCGCTTCGTGTGTTGATTGGTATGGAAACGCACGCCCTATTTTCTTCCATGGTCGTATCTTTGCGCTCATGGGGTATACACTCGTCGAAGGAGCAATACAAGACGCAACGATTGTGGAAACGACACAGACAAACTTCGCACCAACGCGATAATCATAATAAAAACTCTGCACTCTACATGGCGCAGGGTTTTTATTTTTCTTGAAATCAGCTACGCTATGAAACTATGTTTTGTCCTGAGTGCGCGCCAACCCATCAAGTAAGTCATGTGCGGAGCCGTATCGATAGCGCGCTCACGCATATTGTTGAACGGACAGTCATCCGGATTGTGCCGCGCACGATCGAACGATTGGTGCAGCGCATCATCATTGGGAACCTACTCCGTGTCATGCGATTCCTTCGCATCATCCGCGAACAACCACTCACGCCCGATCGCCATATCCACCAACGAACGCGTGTCGTTGCAGCAGAGGCAGAAAAAAGAGGGTTCCGTGTCACTGTTCTCACCATCGGCAAATTCACGACAAACCTTTTTCGAATGTATACACCCGAGCGCACGTACACGTTTGAGGGGCTCCCAGGGCTCGACCCCGCAACAACGGCAACAAACATCGATAACAAAGAAGAAGCGCGCCGACTTTTTACAGTGCTCGGTGCGCCAACACCAAAAGGAAAATCGTTTATGCGCGCAAAACCGGCGCTTGCGTATGCGGCAACTATCGGATTCCCGCTCGTGGTGAAGCCACAACACGGCTCGCTCTCGGCGCATACCACTGTGAACATTCAAACTGAAGAAGAACTCCTGCGCGCGATTGTCACCGCACAGCACGTGAGCCGTGGGTTCGTTGTTGAAGAATATATTCCGGGATCATTATTTCGAGCGACAACGGTTGGCCCGCGTCTCATCGCGTGTGGCAGACGCGACCCACCGTTCATGATCGGTGATGGCGTACAAACGGTCGAGGCGTTATTCCAAAGTCGCGATGTGGAGCGCCGTGCTTTGCTTGTGGCACTTGGCTACACTCCAAAAACAATTCCGGCGCTCCCTCAGAGTCACATGCGCGTAGACCCGACGACCGTGCTCGCGAAAGGCGAACGTGTCGCCGTCACCTGGAAAATTAATCTCTCGTACGGCGCGACCGTCACGGATGTCACCGACGAGGTACATCCCGATAACCGAGTGCTTTTCGAACGCATCGCAGCATCAATCGATCTTCCGTGCCTTGGTATTGACTTTATTGCGCCATCGATTGCAGTATCATGGAAGGAACAACGCTGTGCGTTCATTGAACTCAACTCGCTCCCTTCGATTGATCTCCATCACGCACCCATCATCCAGGGCACCCCGCGCAACGTCGCCGGCGCACTTTTGGACTATGTTGTACCGAGTTTTTGATTTGTGCGAGAGCGATTTTTTTGCTATACTGAGACTGTTCAATAACGCGCAGCAGTCTCATCCTGAACGCAGTGAATGATCTCACTATATGACACTCCAAACATTTATTAAAAAACGACCGCACCTTATTTGGTACGTGAAGAATTACAACCATCTCAACGATGCAGCGATCGTGGAGAGTGTTTTGAATTACGGTGATTGGGATGACGTAAAAAAAATATTCGCGATTGCCGGGATAAAAAAAGTTGCGGCCATCTTCAAGAAGCAGACGACACGACGAAAGTGGGGTCGTATGAATTATGATCCGAAAACCGCCGATTACTTTAAACTTTATTTTAAAGCGCATGCATAAAGAAATTCTTACGGAAACACAGATCGGACTTTTGTCGCTGGCGCAGAAATTCTCCCCTCGCTTCGGTCTTGTGGGAGGGACTGCAATTGCGCTCCATTTAGGGCATCGGCGATCAATTGATTTTGATCTTTTCACTGAAACGGAGTTTAAGACGGCTTCCATTCGAAGTAAAATCTTACGATATACCAAGATTGATACCGTTTTTAAAGATGAAGAAGGGCAATTGACACTCGTGATTAATGGCGTGCGTTTTACCTTTTTTCACTATCCGTTCCCTATTGCATTTTCAATACATTTTGGACACTGGTGCAGGATCCCTGATCTTTTGACACTTGCGGCAATGAAGGCGTATGCGCTTGGTCACCGCGCGAAGTGGAAAGATTATGTGGATTTATATTTTATTATCAAGCGGTATCATGGCGTGGGACCTATCGGTAAAAAAGCAAAAGAAATTTTTGGTAATGAATTCAATGAAAAAATTTTTCGAGTGCAACTTGCATATTTTAAAGACATTGATTATTCGGAGGAGATTATCTATATGAAGGGATATGCAGTTCCAGATGCCACAGTGCGGCGGGAGCTCCAACGGTGGAGTATCGCATAACAAGTGTAACAAACAATCTTTAAATCGAACAAAATGAACACCGGGTGTTTTTGTACAACACCCGGTGTTTGTGTTAATCATTTGTGCCTTGAACATAATATAAAATGATGATACATTTTTTCTATGCAATTCGATATTGTAACAATATTTCCCGAAGCCTTCGCCTCGTATTTCGACACGAGTATCTTGAAACGTGCACAGAAGAAGAAGCTTGTCGACATTCGTGTCCATAATCTCCGCGACTATACGACGGATAAACACAAAACCGTGGACGATAATCCGTACGGCGGCGGCGCAGGGATGGTACTTAAAGTTGAGCCACTGTATCGCGCTGTCAGCGCGATCCAAAAAAAAGCAAAAAGCCGGAAGCGCAATGCTCGATGCATCTTGTTGGCGGCGAGTGGGAAACAATTTGATCAGCGCATGGCGGAAAAATTTTCAAAACTCGATCAGATTATTTTTATCTGCGGACACTATGAAGGCGTTGATGAGCGCGTCATGGAGTTTGTCGACGAGGCAGTATCCGTCGGACCGTATGTGTTGACTGGTGGCGAACTGCCGACGATGACAATTGTGGACGCGGTGACACGTCTCATTCCCGGTGTGCTTGGGAATCCACGATCGTTAGAAGAAGAGTCGTTCTCAATCACGGAATCAAAGAAACACAGAATCACAGAATCACAAAAAAATCTGAAATCGAGAATTTCAAATTTGAAATCCGCGATGGAGTACCCGCATTACACCCGTCCAGAATCGTTCTCGCCACGCAAAGGCGTGCACTGGAAAGTTCCGCGAGTCCTTCTCGGCGGAAACCACCAAAAAATCAAGGAATGGCGCGAAAAACACATGAAATGATTGTGGATTTCCTGTGTACCGTGCATGACTTGACAGGGAATCCGGAATTGAGTATGCTTGAGGTGGTTCACAATTATTTAAAAAACTATGCGCGGTCACTAAATTACGTTTTCTTCTCGCCACCCGCGGTTGATCCGGTGGAAGAAAACAGAGATGTGGCTTTCCAAAACGGGAATCCGCTTCTCTGTTTTTTTCATCCCATACCAATCCGCCTCCAGCGGATGCTCCGGGACAAGTCGAAAGGACATTGACAATGAAATCACTGAGCCCGCAGAAAATTATATTTTTTGCGGTTGCAAAAACAAATTCAATTATTGATTATCGTCGGTCTTATGCAAATGAGATCGACATTCCATCAATTCAATTTTATTGAGAGTTTTCCGCTCATCGGCACACGCCGTGAGCGGATCCGCTCACGCCTTTGGCGATGAGCGGAGATCTTAACCCTAAGCTGTTACGTAAGTAATACTTAGTCTACGATACTGCTTTCATCTTTATTTGAGAGTTTGATCCTAGCTCAGGGTGAACGCTGGCAGCGTGTCTAAGGCATGCAAGTCGAACGGTCACCGCTCGCAAGAGTGGTGATAGTGGCAAACGGGAGCGTAACACATTGGTAACCTACCCTCGATTGGGGAATAACTCCGCGAAAGCGGAGCTAATA
>JACQSD010000057.1 GCA_016206165.1 Candidatus Uhrbacteria bacterium | reverse complement strand
GTGTGCGACGTACGGAAAAGATCAGGAGATGCAGGAGCGACTGCGGTCCGAAGACGGGCAAGATTACCTCCGGGGGACGCTCCGGAATCGGAAAGTGATTGCCCTTTTGAAAGCACAGTGCGTACAGCCAGCATAAATTTTTCGTGTGTCATCCCGCACCGGGATGCGGGATCCACGATAACTGGATCCCGGCTCGCGGGCCGGGATGACAGTGTAAGGAGGCAGAACATGGGGCGAGAGGAGATGACGGAGTCTGATGTGTTCACGCGATTGTGTGAGGTCGTCCAGAGCGAGTTCGGGGACACATTTCCGTTCACGTGGGATGTTGCCCTGAGCGACGGCACGGATTGTGGGGATCTCCGCAAGGCGCAGATCATCGAGTGCGCAGAAAATCTGTTCGACATGCACGTCCCGTACCATGTGGAAGATGCGCTCGTCACGGTCCGGGATCTCGTGCAGGATCTCACGTGGCGTCTGAACGGGAGTATCGGAGATCATCCGGTGCTCGGCACGCGCGGCGTCGCATGACGTTTTGGAGTATTGTGTTGTAACACAATACTCCTTTTTTGGTCTGATAATTTGACAAAATTTCTTGACATTTTGTTAAAAAATGTGATATAGTATTCTTCTATGGCACTCGATCAGAAAAAATTCAAACGCCTCCCAAAAAAGAATAAGAAAGAAGCGCAACGCATCTTTGCGAATCTTCGATTACGGCTGAAAGAAGTCGTTGCGCGTGCAGAAGCAATCCGTCTCGAAGATGTAAAAAAGCACATTGGATTATAAGTATGTCGCCAACTCTCGAAAAACCATTACATAATCCTGGTGAGTCACCAGCCACTCCCAAATCCTCAGAGCCAATACCTGTTGAAGATTTAGATTTAGTGGTTGATTTTGGCACCGAAGATAACAATGACGATCTCGAGGAGATCGGTGGCGGTATTGAGGATGATTGGGGCGATCTTGAGGATGATGTACACGAAACAGAAACAATGTTGACAGAGGCAGCAACCGAGGTTGCCTCAGAGGAGGCAAAAAAAGAAATTGAGGAGCTTGCGCAGAAGGTAAAAAAAATGTCTGCCGCAGTGCTTGAAAAAGTGAGTGAGCAACTCGGTTCCAATCGCGGTGGCTGGTATGAGCACAAGGAAACAAAGGAACGGTATTACATTAAATTCTATACAAACCCGGATCAAGCCCGTGCGGAGTTCATCACGAACGCGATCTATGAAAAGTTGGGGATGGGCGCGGTGCGCTCGGAGCTTTTTGAAATGGACGGGCAACTCGCCATTGCATCGAAAGAGATTTCAGGTGCGAAAGGAAGTAATCGGGAAGAGTTGAAGACAGCGGCAGACGTTCGCAATGGGTTTATTGCGGATGCATACCTCGGGAACTGGGATGTCGTGGGGCTTGTGTTTGATAACATCGTGAAAGGGGAAGACGGGCGTTTCTACCGTATCGACAACGGTGGATCGTTAACGTTTCGTGCACAAGGAAGCGCAAAAGATTTTTCTCCGAACGATATTCCAGAACTTAAAAACATGCAGCGGCACGAGTTCCCGGCGGGGCAGATTTTTGATGGTTTGACGGACGAGGACATGCGGCGGCAGGCAGCGCGCCTGCTTGATTCGATATCCGATGCGGACATCGATGCGATTATTGCAACATCAGGAATGACAGGCGACACCGCAGAGACGATCCGCGCGGGATTGAAGGGGCGGCGCACGGTGTTACGGGAGCGGTTTGGTGTGAAACAATTATCAAAAGAACGCATTCCGGTTGCGATGGAGAAGCTCCGTGAGCAGGCAGAGCGTGTCCGTAACGTTGAACTCCGTCCACGCGTCGGCATTCTTGCGGATTCTGATAAGATTGAAAATCAACAGGTCGATGTCATTGACGTGTCGGATGAAGGGCGGCTCGAACTGAATTTTAAACTGACCGGAACCCATTATGAGCGTATTCGTGTGAAATTGCAGCGCATGTACGAGCAGCAAGAAATTCCCTCTGGTTCTATTCGATATGGGAAAGCGGGTGCACAGCGTTATTCAATTGCGGATTCCTGGGACGTATCGCGCGATGGGGTGACACTCCACTTTGCCCAAGGACGGGGTCGGTACGGCGAGGGGAAACGTTCTGCCCACGGGCTTGTCACGATCGAGGTACAACGTCAGGGAGTATCACAAGAAGAAATAGCAAGAAGAATCGATGCAATTGTTGTCGATATTCTTGAAATACCCGATGGGCTCACGCCACCAGAAACGTCCGCCGAAACAGCATATAAATGGGCGCGGTACGCGTGGCATCATAAGCTCGATGCGGGGACGCCGCCATCGCCGGAGATCCTTCAGCGATTACGCCGAGAAGAAGTGGTTCCTGGATATTTTACCATTGTTGATCCGGAGAAACATGCGGAGTATGAGGCAATTTCCCCGTATGCAGTTTATCACCAGGTGCAGCATGTGGATATAATTCCAAAAATTGTGCAGGCAGGGGGGCTTTTGTCCACGCATGAACGATATCGCCGTGGGTTGATTTTGAGCGGGATGTCATCGGGCGAGGATCTTGGGACCGGTGGCGCGGATAGCGTTTTTACCCGTACTATTACCGAAGCAGCGCATGTCATGGACAGTACGGAAATCCCTCAGGCGTCGTTCGTATTTGAGCCGTCGCTTATGGATCGCACGGATTGGTATGCGT
>JACQSD010000059.1 GCA_016206165.1 Candidatus Uhrbacteria bacterium | reverse complement strand
ATAGACATTGATGATACTAAAAATCAGTTGCCCAAATGCAAATGAGGAAAGATAAAGCGCGACAATGGAAAGTAGGTGAAGAAATACGTCGCGTACAGTAGTTGATTTGCTCTCCATAGATGAAATGATGTTAGTGACGAGCGAGCTCAAGGAGCGTACGAAGGAGACTATCCCTCCCCTCCTTTGTTCTTGTCGAATACCACACAAAATCGCTTATCCCAAGCGCGGATCGAATCTTTTCTCCCTGTGCTTCGCGCGCAGTCGAAGACACTTTGTCTGCCTTGTTGGCGACGACAATAACAACATGTCCATGCTGGCGAAAGAGCTCAATAGTCTCTATGTCGTACGCTGTCGGGCCAACCTTCGCGTCGACAATAAGCACAGAACAGCGTGGACGTGGCGCACCAGTGATGTACCAAAGAATATGCCCTCGAATCTTTTCACGAACCTCTTTTGGCAGCTTCGCATAGCCGTATCCTGGCACATCAACAAAGTACAGTGATCGATTGATGAGAAAAAAGTTGAGCTGCTGCGTTCGCCCCGGGGTCGAACTTGTCTTCACAAGATCACGGCGCTGCACGAGCGAATTAATGACACTCGACTTCCCTACATTCGAACGCCCAAAGAACGCGATCTGTGGCTTCCCGTCCTCCAGAATCGGATCCGAACCAATAACACCCTTCACAAACACTGCCTCAATTTGACTCATAACGGGCGAATTGATTGTACGACATCCCTCGTTTTCTGAGAAAGAGCCGCACGATGCGCTTCGACTTTAGCCGCATCCTCATCGGCTGTTGTCATTGCGTAATGCGAGGTGACAATGAGAAGCGATCCGTTCTTCAGCTCGACCCAATATATTCCAGCAAGAACATGGGGTGTTGGTGATGGTCCCGGATCAATCAATGTTTTATACGATGGTTGCAAAACTTCGGTAACGTGAAAACCATTTCCATTTGTCCACGTTGTTTGCCCGGATGTATTCGCGTAAATTTTTTCAAAGCCTGGCGCAAAATAGTACGAGAGTTGATTATTCTTTTTGTACTGATCAAAAACCTTCCGCGTAAAAATGGACATCTCAATCACCTCCGATCCCGGCAGATCACCGCTCGTTGCGTGCGGCACTTCATGGTCAGTCAACCAAATCATACCTGGACTATCCTTCGGAACATGAAGCTTTTCATCGCTGGGATCATAATAACTCTCATACCAACCCTTTGGATATGCAAACCAAATTCCTGATCCTGGAAGCGAGAGATATTCGCTTTCCGAGTCCACTGTTGGCTGTACCAGCGATCCACCTGGTGTCTTCGCACTGTAAAAATTCAATGCAAACCAGAGGATACCAGCGATGACAAGCAGCGATACGCCTATAACAATATTTCGTGAAGAAAAGTATGTCATATTATTCATCCTCTTCTTTTTCGTCCTCACTATCCGCCTCCTCCGGATCCTCCGCTGCATCACTCACAAATTCCCAAATGCCAGAGGGTGGCATGCGATCATCCTCATCAACTTCCTCCTCATTCTTTCGTGTGCATGAATCGCACTCGGGGAATATCTCCCCTGTCTCTAATCGTTTTTTATATCCGCAGGGTGCACAAACATAAAGGCCATTCGCTTCTACCTGCGAACCGGTATCGAACGTATCTCCTTGTGTAGGCATATAACGTAGAAAATTAAGACTGCAGAAAAAGACGGTAGGCGCAGGCTTTAGCCTGCGTTCCATCACGCAACCTAAAGGTTGCGGCTACCATTATTTTTTTACTGTCTCAAATTAGGTGTGTAAGTGAAGTAAGTCAAATAAGTCACGCCTAGTATACCTTAAAACCATTGAAATACAAAACCGCCCCCCGGCGTAGCCGGGAGACGGTCTTAATTTGTATTACGCGCGACTCACGTTCTTTGCACGTGGACCCTTGTCTGAATCCTCTGTATCAAATGAAACCTTATCACCAACTTTTAACTCTGGAAATGTCACTCCGACCAATGCGGATGAGTGAAAGAAAAGATCCTTATCTCCGCCGTCTGGAGTAATAAATCCAAAGCCCTTGTCCGTAACGCGTTTAATTGTTCCTGTCATAGATGTAGAATATAAATGAAATAGCCCTTTAAGTCATCACAGTGAGGGAAACTCGACTCGATCTCCACACTGAAATTTCTTTGATCCACCATACCACAGGCACGCAACTTATGCAATACCCTATTTAATTCTCATTAGGATACTCTCAACGACACTCTCAGGTGATTGTGTCGCGTCAATCGGAACAGCACCTTGGACAAGCATTTGCTCCTCCCATTCCTTCTGCCAACTTAATGTATACGCAATTTCGTCCTCTCCCTTACCAAACTCATCTTGAGGGCGTTCTGTTAACCGCGTGCGAACCATTTCTGGGGAAATCTGCAACAAAAAAACTTTACTAAAAAGATTGAACCGATCGAGAATATCTGACGTGATACCGCAGACGAATACTGGCCGACTCGGATCAACGGCAAGGAGTTGCTGCATCTTTTTTTCATCCCATAACCAATGATGTTGCTCAATCCATGCAGAACCGATGCCTGGTACATACGTACCAACCGCGCCCGTTTTTTTATGATACCAGTTCGACAGCCCAGGCTCCTTATCAATATCAATACAGCGATATCCTCTCTTCTCAAGGATCCGCCGTACCGTCGATTTACCTGATCCACTCACACCCGCAATAAGATATTTCATACATTCCTCTATACTTCATTTATCCAATTCGCCTCAAAATATCCTGAACAATATCCATGATGATCATTTTTTCAGTATCAATGATTATGCCAGGATCAATATCCTTGTTCATGACAAGGCCATAAATCGCACGTGTTGCCACTTCTCCATATGGCCATGCTCGGAAACGATCACGACGAATACATTCCTCAAGTGATCCAATAAGAGTAAAGAGATGCACTGGCACCGCTACTTTTTGAGACCAGTACGCTATCTGTTCTGTAAAATAAAAGTTGCCATCTAAGATAACCGGATAACCCATCTGCAGTGCTTGCTGAATATGAGGCAATAGACGCTCCTGTGTGCGAATAAAATCTTCAACGCAATAATCACCTTCCGTCTTCGCGAACCCGAATGCGTCAAGTGCAGTGTCAATTGAAAAATATTGGCCACCCATTTTTTCAGCAACCCATTTCGCAACAGTTGTTTTCCCAACCCCTAATGGTCCGCGAATGATAACAACAGATACGGCGCCGCTATGCTGATGCGCGCTTCGCATGAGTACAGTGGCATTTTCCAAATCTCCACGCAGGGCCTCACCCGCACTTCTTTTCCGGACAAAACCATGCGCACCCATAGGTATCAACTCTTTTTCCTCTCGTATCCCAAGAATAGTTTCGCGTTCTTCCACTGAAAAATCACCAACGACACGAATATTCCACGCAGAAGACAGATAATAGAATACGATCTGACCCATCCCTTCCCCTCCGGACGAGCCATAAAAGACGCTATACTGCTTTGCATGGAGCTCGTGTTCCATGCGCTGTGATTGTGAAATTTCAAATCGAAATACTGCAAATTCCGCTTTTGGATATTTGCTGTCACGGTCATGCAGCCACGCAGCCACTTCCTTTGGCATGCGATAATATTCCTGGTGTGATGCGTCAAAAGAGATCATACATAAATATTGCGCCTATTGACTATTTTCCTATTCCCGGGAATGAGACAATAAGAAATACTGAATGTAGCTTTTACTAGTGAAACGAACCGCTGAATATAACCGATTCTATCGCCTTCCGTGTACGCTCTGCGATATCAATTGCCTGCTCATAGAGAGGCTCCAGGAGCGGATCCTTTTTAATGGCCTGACCGCGTCGAATATGGAAAAGACAACCGACCGCGACCACATGTATCCATGGATTCCCTTCTCCAAATTCTGGGAAATGCTCGCGGTGCTCTAATCGTGTCTGTTCATATTCATCACGACGAAGGTGAAGCAGCTTCAACCAAATTTCTGTATATGCACGGTCTATACCAAGGCTCTCGAGTGATTGTATAAATTGTTCTGGAACCGCGGCAAGCATCGTACGTACGTTTTCCTTCCTCTCGCTATCCGCAACCTTAACGAACGTATCAAGCATCAACATGACAAGAACGATATTTGATGCAACAAGCTCATTAAACATTCGATCCTGCTCGGTCGTTGTGAGGGTATCAAACGCAACACTCTGTCGAAATTTTTTGTCACGATAAAGACGGAACGCTCTCCGTGAAGCATCGTCAGCGATCCGACGCGCAAGCACGCCTATATCTGGTGGACCAAATAATGCAGATCGAAGCCAGTAATACAGTCGAGAAAAAAACATGGATTATAATTCACTGGAATTAAAGAATGGAAATAAGTGTTCGGATCATTGGATCGGAAATCTTTCCTAATCGATAGTAGATTTCAAGACTCCGCTGTTCTTTATCGAGAATGTCCACGGCGAAAAGTATCCCAAGGTGCTTTGAGGTCGCCGTAAATGACAAATGGATCGTATCGGCAATGTCACCGACGGTAGCCTCTCGATTCTTCTTAAGATAGCTAAGAATAGCAAGGCGCCGTCGATTCGCGATCGCCTTTAAATTTTTTTCAAGAGCTTTCATAATGGTATAAGTGTACCACACCCGTCACTATTTTCCTATTCCCGGGAATTAGACAATAAGGGCAAGAGAAAATTAGGCGACGGCTTGTGCAGGTATACTACTATCATTATATCGTGCTAATAACTGATCGACAGTACATTCCTCCTCGGCCTCGGTGCCCTCACCGTCATTCACACAACAAATAATAGTATCTCCGCTGATGACGCCCCGCTCACGGTAATCCATGAGCATTGTACGACACATATCACATGGATGGAGTACAGAATGTGATTGATTTGGATCGCCCGTCGACGTCTCCTGCGAAACAGTCACGATTGCAATAATATGCGGCGACTGATCACCAATTGCCGATTCAAATGCATTCCTTTCTGCACAAAGCTTCTCACTCCCCTTCACCGGTTTAAAATTATACCCAAAATGGATCGTGTAATCGACGGTTTTCCCCTCTGGTGCTTCTGCGAGGAGCGCACATCCAACTTTAAATTCGCGATATGAAACCGCCTCGTCGCGAATCCGTGACGCAGTGACTTTTAAATCCTGCTTATGCGTACGATAAGCATCATCGTATCGCTTTGCCTCGAGCGAGCGTGGCTGTGAAAATGACTCTTGATGTCGATGCAATGTCGATTCCATATGTAGATATTATTTTAACAAAGGATTTTCTTCAAGCATGACGATATCGTATCCTTTTTTTACTACGTCCTCGGGCGGAATACCGAGCTCTTGCAGAAGCCCGAGCATCTCATTCTGTGTCTTCTGAGCAGATTCCTTTTCTCCAAATTTCTCTATCTCGATAAAATCACCAAGCTTTTCAACCTCATCGAGACAAATCACATACTCTTTATATTTCGCCGTCCGTCGAACCTTGACTACCTGAACTGCCTCATGGAGCCCCATAAGCTTCAGTATGCCCCGTGCTTCATCTGCCGAATCGACAACCACTTCGTACTCATGCTTCACAAGACTTGCCTGTCCTGTCTTCGTCTTTGGTCGTTTGGCAGTGAGTATAACTTTCGAACAGTTCTGAATTCTGATTCTGAAGAACGCATCGTTTGAGAGAAATGTCTTCAGGCTCCCAACCATCGCGGTCCAGACGGTATCGTCTTGAGTTTTTGGAACCGAAAAAGAACACCCCAGCGCAATGAGTTTTTTCTCAACGCCGTTCTTGTCTTTTAACCGCGCTTTTACTTCAATTTCCATAGTCCAACTATCTAATAATGTTGAACGACAGTTTGATATTCACGTAAAAATAGTGTTTCTAAAGCCGGTTCAACATCCGCGAGCGGATTGGGTATACCATCTTCATAATGCACAACAATCTTTAAAGGCAATATTCCCAGCCCTTCACCGATCTCCTTTGAATTTTTACTATAAAACCAATGCCTTAATACATTTGCGCCAGCAGAATCACCCGCAATAATTTTTCCAGAAAATACCTGGCCCATATTTTGATACTTCTTGAGCGCTTCCATGAGCTTGACCGTGCGACCTCCGTGTAAATAGATGATATCAGCCCAGGCGCAATCGTGAATAAAAGTTTCCTCTGCAGCAACTTTAAAATGTAAAACCCTTGATCCCTTATTTTTATTGAGCTGCTCTTGATCCTGCCCAATTCTTAATTGCACCTTTTCCTCTCGTTCTGCAAAATAAACCAAAAGCACTTTCACATCTTGAACTGCATCTTTGAGCATCTCTTGAAAGAATGCGTCATCCTCCTGAGTGGGTGCCTTCTCTCTACTAAAACCTCCGTGGAGAACAAACTTAGTTTTCATAATTAAGAACTCTCAAATTTTCAGCCATATCTTTTGTACCGATAAAAGAAAGGGCGTCAATATTTGGATCAAATAGTTTAATCAGATCAAGTCCGGGACGGTCGAATATTTTCATTCCCTTAATTTCCATGCCACTCAATAAAGAGTTTTTCAATTTATTGTATTCCGTTTCATCTAAAACAAAGTCCGCATCACCTACTTCCTTGTGTTGGTCTAGCTTACGAATGTAGAGGTACGTGTATACAGTATCTGGCACATCCCCTTGTGCGGGAATATCAATGGGCTTATGAAGACGATAATATTTCTCGTTCCAATGATCTAGTTTATCCGTCAATTTTTCCCTCAGCTCTGTGAGAAATTTATATTCGTTCTCATCATGACAAAATATTCCAATATTGCCTGCGACTGGCAGATAGTTCCCGAAAACTTTTTTACATAATTCAAAACAAGCAAGATGTGTGTACTTAATAGCTTCCAGCAATTCCTGCTCGGTCTTTATTGGGCTGAATTGAATTCTTTTCATGGGCATACGAAACGCTAAAAATCTAATAGATCCTCTTCCTTCAGTGTTAGCAGAAGTGATGCATACTCCTGCTCCGTACCAATAAAGTTTTGCGCGATGTCAACCACCGTTATTGCGCCAGACTCATCTTTGTAGTGCACCCACATATGGCCGCGTGCGACAAACTCATTACTCCAATATGCATCCTCAATTGCCACGGCGCCCGACAAGATCCCCTCCTCCTTTAATTTCTCGATCATGAGCGCGCCAACAACCGAGCAATGTGAACAATATCCACACCCCGCTGCAGCAAATGTTTCAATATTGATAAGTGGGCCATCTTTCTTGCGTTGCTGCGCGTCAAACCGCTCGACACTACGTTTATCAGAAATTGCAAATAACGCGTGTACAATATTCTTCACCTCGCCGAGAATTTCCTGCTCTGATTTCATTTCCTGAACGGCAAGACGAATTTTTGCATAAAGCTCTTGTAACGCTGGTGACTGTACATAGTCAATGTAGAAACCAGCCTCCCTCAGCATCAATTGTTGATCAATAGGTGCTCCAAATTCTCCAATCTTAATCAACGGATAGCGCTTACCGTTGATCGCGCGATACCGTTCATCGGACCGCAAAACCATGAGCGTCACATTTGAATCACGCTTATCCGCACCTTCAATACGTTCAGACGAAAAAATTTGTGGCTCTTCCATTGTTGCGTGTTGTGATAACTCAATGTGATCTTCAGGTACACCTGCTTTTATTACGGACAAACGGATTGCTGCCCCGTTATCAAAAAAATACTTACCACTTTTTGCAGGGTCAGTGTGTGGTTTAAAAATGGACTGGAGCTCATTCTCTGTATAGTATGGCGCATCATCGGCTGTCTTCATTCCCCGAAATTGATCATACACGTCACTGCCAACCTCATATATATTCGCGCCACTGTATGGACCAATGAATACATGGAGCCCGTCCGGACTACTGCCAAATTGCCGGTGCATTGCATCAATACCACGGGGCACAATCTGCTGTGCGGTGCTTTTCCATCCTGAATGAAATACACCGATCGCTTTCCGCGCGTCATCATACACGCCAACCGGCGCGCAGTCCGCAGCCGCAACCATGAGCGGCACACCCTTCATGCTCGTGATCAACCCGTCAGCCTCTGTATTTGCCAATGTCCTAAGATCCTGTTTGAGATATTGCTCGTCAACGTGGACAATACGCCTTTCGTGTACGAGGGCTGTCTTAGTAATTTTATGTGGGTCGACTTCTGGTGCAATACGTTCAAGAAGACGCGCAAGAATTCTACCTGCAGTGAAACGGCGTAGGCGCTCTTCGGGCGTAGCTTGGTCGAACGGCGTGTTGAATCGATCTCGCTTTCCGGTGATACGGACGCCGCCGGTGGTACCGATCGCCTCCTTCAATAATTTCGTGCTCATGCCAGCACCGACCGACGCCTCGAACGGCTGTAAAATTCCCGGACGCCAAACGCCTTCTTCAATGCGCTCTGGATTCATCTCTCGTTTATTTTGTTCTGGTGTCAATCCTTCAATCATAGTTATCTATCATCCAACAAAATTAACAAAAAAGCAAAGATACTGTTGAAAAAAAACTGTACAAATTCATCAGTTACATCTATACTATCAGCATGGATACAGGTTCACCACTCATTTCCATCATCCTCTTTACCTTGCTCGGAAGCATTGGGTCGCTTGTGGGTGGATTCGTACTCCTCATGAAGGAACGTGTTGCGCTCTCTGTATCACACTTCCTTGCGTCATTTGCAGCGGGCGTTCTTTTAGCCTTCGCATTCTTTGACCTCCTCCCCGAGGCAGCAGAAGCCGCCGAGGGTGCAAAGGTGGATATTTTTTTCTGGACGCTTGTCGGCATTCTTTCATTCTTCCTGCTCGAACGTTTTATTCACTGGTTCCACCATCATGAACACGTGCATGAACATGAGCGAGAATCACAATCAACAGTGCCGCTCATTATCATTGGCGACACCATGCACAATTTCGTGGATGGTGTGGTGATCGCAGCAACATTTCTCGTTGACCCGCAGCTCGGGATGGTAACGACCGCAGCAATTGCAGCGCACGAGATTCCACAAGAAATTGCGGACTTCGGCTTACTCCTCCATAAGGGGTTATCGAAAATGAGAGTCGTCATGATTAATCTCGCGAGTGCATGCGCTGCGCTTGTCGGTGCACTGCTCACCTATTTTCTCGGATCGGTGGTTCTCCAGTATGTGCCGCTCCTCCTTGCGGTCACCGCAGGTTTTTTTATCTATATCGCAACCTCCGATCTTATTCCAGAAATTCAATATGAAAAAAATCGTACGTATGCACTCGTGAAGGCTGGATTGCTTATTGTGGGTGCAATCTCCATTTGGATTATTCTCCGCCTCGTTGAGTGAAGACGGTCACTGTATTTCGATGATACGGTACTCAATGGTACCGTTTTTTGTTTGCATAGATACTTTGTCGCCGAGCGTGTGGCCAAGGAGTACTTGCCCGAGTGGCGAGCGGTCGGAAATTCGCCCATGCGCAGGATCTGCCTCGTGGGAACCAAGAATCTCGAGCGTGATGCGCTTCCCGCCACTCTCGACGACTACCGTAGACCCAAGTTGTACTGAATTTCCAGCCGGCTTCGTAATCACCTCCGCGCGCTTTATGCGATCCTTCATACTCATGATCCGCCCATGCAATTGACGAAGGCGATGCTTTGCATCCTGATATTCAAAATTTTCAGAGAGATCTCCATTCTCCTTCAACCGCGCAACCTCCGCCGCGAGTGGTGCAACGTCACGTTCAAGCCGTGCACATGTTTGCTCCAATCGCAAAAGGCCCTCTGCAGTAACCAGGAAGGGCCCGTCATCACGTCGGTTATTGAGTTCACCTCTTCGTGTGGGAACACGCATACGTTATGGTAGTCCCTCGACCACAGTACCAGAACAGAGTTCGGTACGTGGCAGGCAGGGCTCGGGATGACAATTTTATCGTCGGTTGCGGTGAGGAAATCCACCACGTTGTGGTCGACGACGAGGGCCTCCACCACGCGATTGACGCATTGCATTCCAATCACGCGCACTATGGTGTGGCCGTCGCGATGAGCGCTCTTCGACAAAGCGCTGCTCGTGAGTCTGTGGTCGCGCAGGCGGAAGTACGGGCGTGGCAGATACGGGAAGATTTTTCTTCATGAGTCGCTCGATCGCGCGGACATCACCACGCTCCTCGGGCGTCACAAATGAAATCGCATGGCCGCCAGCACCCGCGCGTGCAGTGCGACCAATCCGATGAATATAATCCTCTGAAGCTTCAGGAAGATCATAGTTCAACACGAGACTAATATTTGCGACGTCGATGCCGCGTGACGCAATATCTGTGGCGACAAGGATGCGATATTTTCCTGATTTAAATCCCTGAAGCGCTTCTTTCCGTTGCGCGAGCGATCGATTTGAATGAATCTCTGCTGCGCTGTGGCCCATTCCCCGTATCGCAACGGCAAGACGTTTTGCTCCATATTTCGTGCGTGTAAAAATGAGTGTCGTCCCAGTATGCTGTTCAAGGAGTTTATCAAGCAATCGATTCTTCTGGTCCTTACGAATGATAAACATTTCCTGTGTGATGCGCTCCGCTGGTGTCCCTGTGCGCGCAATCTCGATACGAATGGGCAGCCGCATATGTTTCGTTGCGATCTTCATGATCGCCTCTGGCATCGTCGCAGAAAAAAGCATCGTCTGCCGTTCACGCGGCACACGCGCGAGTATCCTTTCAATATCGGGTGCAAACCCCATATCGAGCATGCGATCTGCTTCATCAATAACAAGAATACGCACCGTATGCAGCGTGCATGTTTTTTGATTGATATGATCAACAAGTCTTCCTGGAGTTGCAATGAGAATATGTGGTTTGCGACGAAGCGCCTGCTCTTGTGCGCCAAAACCAGTGCCACCGATAAGCACTGCTGTTTTGAGACCAATGGTCGACCCAAGCTTTCGTAATGCCTCGTCAACTTGGAGTGCGAGTTCACGCGTGGGGAGTAGGATGAGCCCCGTGCCTTGCACTCGTGCGAGCTCCTGGATCATGGGAATCCCAAAGGCGAGTGTTTTGCCAGTCCCTGTCTGCGCAATACCGACGACATCCTTCCCTTGAATGGCAACGGGAATCGCTTGGCTTTGGATTGGTGTTGGTGTCGTATATGCGAGACGCGCGAGAATTTCTAAAAGCCCCGGCGCGATGCCGAGTGCTGCAAACCCTGAAGGGATGTCCGTGCGGAGTGCTTGCATACTGATTCAAAAAACGATCTTGCTTTGGCAAAATCGTTCTTGATATTGAGCTTCGTTAACGTTTCTGCCACTGCGGCGCGCGACGCGCACGTTTCAATCCCGGTTTCTTTCGTTCCTTCATCCGCGCATCGCGTGTGAGAAATGAAACTTTTTTGAGATTCTTTCGAAAATTTTGATTGAGCTTTGTAAGGGCGAGTGAAAGGCCATGACGCACTGCCTCTGCTTGCGCGTGTATGCCTCCACCCTTCACCCGTGCCGACACATCGAGCTTATCCATCTGTCCGACACGTTCAAGTGGTGATCGGACAATGGTTTGGAATTCATTGTATGGAAAGTAAATCTCAAGTGGCTTCGCATTCACCATAATCTGCCCAGAACCATTTTTATATAAACGAACCTGGGATACCGCTGTCTTTCTTCCACCAACACCATAGAGATAGGATTTTTTTGTACTTACCGCGCTCGCAGCAATATCCGCTCCACCGGCTTCCGATGTCGCGTCAACGAGAACGACGGGTGTCGCTTCTTGTTCTTGTGCAGTCTTTTCTGTTTTTGATGTTATCATAGTTACATTTATGTTCGAAACGTCAGCCGTTTGAGCTGGGTTGGACGAAGGCGATTCTTTGGCAACATGCCATCAACTGCACGTCGCAACACCTCCGCAGGATTTTTTGCCTTGAGCACCCGAAGCTGCATACTTTTATACCCTCCGGGGTATCCCGTAAAATGATGGTATTCCTTCTTTGATTCCTTGTCACCGGTCACACGGATGGCGGCGACGTTCAGCACTTCAACACGATCACCCGCATCAATGTTTGGTGTATATGTTGGCTTATTTTTTCCACGCAATAATGTTGCGATCTCACTCGCGAGCCGCCCAAGAATCTTCCCTGTCGCATCGATCGTGTGCTTTGTTCGTTGTGTTGCAGCCATAGTATTACACAAGCTCAATTTGAACAATTTCCGCTCCGTCTCCTTGGCGCTGTCCGAGTGCTGTGGTTCGCGTATATCCCCCAGTGCGTTCCTTGTATCGTGGACCAAGCACCTCCACAATTTTTTTTACTGCTTTTGGATGATAGAGTATGCCGGTAAGCCTCCGACGATCAGCAAGAGTGCCAGCTTTCGCAATCGTAATTGCACGCTCGACAAGTGGACGCACGGCACGCGCCTTTGCACGCGTTGTTTTTACTTTCTCATACAAGAGAACACTCATCGTCAAATTACGCAAGAGCGATGCTCGTGGTCCCTTTTTGCGGTCAAGTGTTGGTGTGTTTTTGCGATGGCGCATAACATTTAAACTTCTGCTTCAGTTTTCTTTTTCTTTGTTTTCTTTTTCTCCGTTGTCGCATCCACGCTTTCTGATTCGCTGGTCACCTCCACTACTGGTGCACTCTCAGGTATCGGCGTTGCTGATTCGATTGGAGACGCTTCAGGAACCACGACATCCGCTGCTGGTGCTTCTTCAAGAATTTGAGGACCAGATACAATGAAGGTAAAGTAATCAATGAGGAGCTTTCCTGCTTCATGCACTGCGTCCTCAACAGTAATCGTGCCATCCGTATCGACATCAAGAATAAGTCGATCAAAGTTTGTCATCTGCCCGACACGCGCATGCTCCACATGGTAGCCGACATTCACAATGGGAGTATAGATCGCGTCGACCGCAATTGTACCAAGCGGTAACTGCACATGTGTGTCGCGCGCCTCAACGGGAATATATCCACGCCCACGCTCAAGCGTCAATTCCATATCAAGCACTCCTGTTGGATCAGTGAGCGTCGCAATAACATGCTCGCGATTCACTACTTCCATTTGCGAATTCGGTTCAATATCACCGGCAGTGACCGCGCGCTCGCCTTCCACATGCAATTTCACAGTTAATGGCTCATCCTGAAATAACTTAAGCCGAACCTGCTTAAGATTCAATAAAATCTGTACCACATCTTCCTTCACATGTGGAATGGTTGAAAACTCGTGCTGTGCACCCTTGATTGCGACAGCGGTAATCGCGGCTCCTGGTAGGGAAGAGAGGAGCACCCGTCGCAACGCATTGCCGACGGTTGTTCCATATCCTGCGGCACACGGCTCAACGACCACTTGACCACGATATGGCGAACCGTCCTTTTGAATAAACTCTAACTTCGTTGGGAGGGATATCGCGTGCATACGATTAGCGTGAATAATGCTCAATGATGAGCTTGAGGTTGATATTTTTTGGAAAATCGTCGGCGGTCGGGAGACTCGTCACTTTTCCGACGTTTGTATTTGCATCAACGGAAACCCATCCCGGGCGCTCACGTTTATCCACATTCCGCTCAGCAACAAATCGCTCCCGCTGCAGGCTTCGTTCTTTGAGCGTTATCGTATCACCAACATTCACCTGATATGATGGGATATTTATTTTTTTGTCATTGACGAGCACATGCCCGTGCCCCACCACCTGCCGCGCCTGAGCTCGCGTTCGCGCAAGCAACATACGAAATACTGCATTATCAAGGCGCCGTTCAAGAAGCTGCCCCAAGAATGTACTCGTATCTCCAACACGTGCAATTGCGCGCTCGTAATAATTTTCAAATTGGCGCTCGAGAACACCATATGTCCGTTTCGCTTTTTGTTTCTCGAGTACCTCAAGTGCGTATGTCGTTGGTTTTCTATTTCTCCCCTTTGGGCCATGGGCCCCTGCAGGATAATCACGACGCAGCGTAGGGCACTTGGCAGAGTCGCAAAGCTTCTCTCCTACACGCCGACATATTTTATGTTTTGGTCCTAAATATCGAGCCATGAATCAAGCTTCGTTAGCTTCTTAACTTCGTTAGCTTTTTAGGTCTAACAAGCTAATGCAGCTACTGAAGCTACAACGCGCTACACTCTCCGGATCTTCGGTGCACGACAGCCATTATGTGGGATTGGTGTTGTATCATGAATGCCTATCACCACGAGCCCCTGTGCATTGAGTGCACGGACCGCAGCCTCACGTCCTGACCCAACACCCTTGACAAACACTTCAATTTCCTTCAAACCATATGGTTGTGACCGCTCCGCCGCGCGACGCACCACGACACCGGCAGCATAGGCAGTTGACTTCTTTGGTCCCTTAAATCCACATTGTCCCGATGATGCACTGGCAATGACATTTCCCTGGGGATCAGTAAAAACAATCATCGTGTTATTATACGTCGCCTGTATATATGCACACCCACGCGCAATCTGTCGGACATTTTTTTGTACAACTTTTTTCTTCTCACCTTTTTCTGCACTCCCTACATCAGCCGCCCCTGCAGACTCCGCACCAAAAACCTCCTCAAAGACATCCTTGGGTGACTCGATACGGGTCACCGTTGGGGTAGGGGCTGTCACTGTATTCAATTGCTGCGTGCCTTCACTCATAATGCATTATTCATTATTCGTATTACGTTTTCTGCGCGGACGCTTTCCTTCCGCTGCCCATAGTTCTTCGAACGTTACCGCGCACAGTACGAGAATTTGTTTTTGTGCGCTGCCCACGCACCGGGAGACGCTTGTGATGGCGACTGCCACGATGTGATCCAATTTCCTTCAAACGCTTAATATTCATAAGTACTTCACGCCGGAGATCTCCTTCAACTTTGTACTTCTTCATTTCCTCACGGATACGATTAATCTCCTCCTCCGCAAGCGCGTGTGTTCTTGTGTCAGGATTAATCTTTGTGCTTTCCAAAATTTTTTGCGCAAGTGAACGCCCTACCCCATAGATATACATGAGCGCAATCTCAATCCGTTTATTTGGCGGCAGGGTAATCCCTGCGATTCTTGCAATAGCCATTGTTTGAACACCTGACCATGAACCATGAACACCTGACCGATCGGTCACATGTCATGTGTTAGGTGTCAGTAGTGCGGCGTCTATCCGCGTTTTTCCGCGACTGCCCAAGCGTGACGTTCCGCGTTCATCCGCGCATCTAGCCTTGTCGCTGTTTATGTTTTGGTGTTTTGCAAATGACGACAAGTCGTCCGTGACGACGAATCACTTTACACGATACACAAATCTTTTTAATCGACGAGCGAACCTTCATAAATCATGGACCCCTTAATACCGAAATGTGACACGCCCCTTGGTCACATCATACGGTGTCATTTCAATCTTCACTTGGTCGCCAGGGAGCAGGCGAATGCGATTCATGCGCATCTTTCCAGAAAGGTATGCGAGGATCTCGTGCCCATTCTCCAGTCTCACTTTAAATGTTGCCGCAGGAAGACATTCAAGCACCTCTCCGCGTAACTCCAAAAAATCACTCCCCTTCTTTTGGGGCTGTGGTGAATGATGCTGTTGCGTCGTCGGTGTGGTCATGAAATTAAACGAAACCCCGCAAACGGGGTAAACGAAAAGTCGCCGAGCGCCGTCGGAGACTTTAAAAGCCTCATGATGGAGCTATTCATTGTGCATCCAGAATTCGTGAACTCTGTGTGTTTTGTTAAGTTTTGTGATTTGACTCTACCAAAAATCGTTTCCAAGGTCAAGTGCCTATATTTCCACAGGAAATAAGGAGGTTCCCTCTCCTCACAAACTCCTCCCTCTCCTGTTAGGAGAGGGGCCGAAGGCGGGCCGAGCTGGCGCAGGCCCAGGGAGGGGTGAGGTTCCTGGGTGAGGTCTATTCATCAACCAAAACGGCTTTGATACGCCTAATCCCAGCAGAAACTGCCTCCTCCTTCACTATTGTAATCCCACCAATCTGCCTCGTGTGCTCCACGTGGGGCCCACCACAAATCTCCTTCGAATAATCACCAATAAAGTATACTTTGATCTTATTTCCGAGTTGGCTATATTTATCCTCGAACAACCCAATCGCTCCACGCGCCTTTGCTTCTTCGACGGTGAGCATCTCGAAATGCACCGGATGATCCTTCCGAATCTGTTCATTCATAATCTCCTCCACACGCTTCAATTCTTCAGGGGTCACTTTACTTGGATGCGTGAAATCAAATCGCAAGCGTTCTTTTGTAATATTACTCCCCTTCTGACAGATGTGATTTCCAAGTACATCGCGGAGTGCCTGCTGCAAAAGATGTGTTGCTGTATGTTGCCTTACAACCTCCTCCGAATGATCGGCAAGCCCTCCAGAAAACTTCTGCGTCGCTCCTGCACGAGAAAGGTCTTGGTGCTTTTGAAAATCCTGCGCGAAAACTGCCTCGTCGATACCCTCCCCCTTTTCATGCACCAACTCAAGCGTCAACTCGAGTGGAAAACCATACGTTGAGTAGAGAACAAAAGCATCGTGGCCGGTGATCGATGGAATTTTGTGAAATTCACGAAGTCCTTTCTCGAGCGTCGCATCAAACTTCTCTTCCTCTTTTGCGAGCTCCGCAAAAATTTTTTCTTCATTGCGCGCGACTTCAGGGTAGACATCACAAAAAATATGAGCGACAACCGCGGCGACGTCTGCACAAAATTTTCCTTTCAATCCAAGTTGCCGCGCGTGGCGTACAGCGCGCCGGATCAGCCGACGTACCACGTAGCCCTGATCCACGTTCGACGGCACGATCCCGCGATCATCTGCCATAATCATTGTTGCAGCGCGCAGATGATCAGCAACAATGCGCATACTCTTGGTAACCCCTTCGCCATCCTTATATTGTTTCCCTGACAACTGTTCAATCTTTTGCACCAATGGCCAGAATGTATCGATCTGAAAAACATCTCCATACCCATTCAATGCAACAAGCGTTCGTTCAAGTCCCATGCCCGTATCTACATTCTTTTGTTTGAGTGGTGCATACGTTCCATCCGCGTTCTTATTGTACTGCATGAAGACGTCATTCCAGATCTCCAACCAATGATCCTCATCCGTTTCAGGGTTACTCGATTCTGGTGGATACTCCCCCGCTCCTGCCCAATAAAACATTTCCGTATCCGGCCCGCACGGTCCAGTCTGCCCCGCAGGCCCCCACCAATTATTTTTTTTCGGCAAATATCCAATTTTATGTGCAGGAACACCGAGCGACTTCCAAATATCTGCGGACTCTTCATCGCGTGGTGCATCAACATCACCCGCAAACACGGTCACTGCCAATTTCTTTGCATTAATACCAAGCCATTTTTTGTCCGTCAGAAATTCCCAGCTCCATTGAATTGCGTCCGCCTTAAAATAATCACCGAGCGACCAATTGCCAAGCATTTCAAAAAATGTGAGATGTCTATTATCACCCACTTCGTCAATATCGCCGGTACGAATACACTTCTGTACATTCGCAAGGCGCTTCCCTTCTGGATGCGGCTCACCCATGAGGTATGGAACAAGTGGGTGCATACCGGCGGTTGTAAACAACACCGTCGGATCATTTTCTGGAATCAATGAAGCAGAAGGGATAATCGCATGCCCCTTTGATTTGAAGAATTCGAGATACTTTTGCCGGAGTTCTTTTGAGGTCATATTTCGACAATGTGCGTTTTTACAGAGATCCCTTCCTGAAGATATGTAAGCATCTTCTGTTCCTCTTCAATACTTGTATTGAAAAAACTCACTTGCAGCCCGGATGGCTCAGGAGAAAGATAAAATGTCCGCCCGCTTTTTTGTACCCATTGCCACGTTGGTCCTCCTGTCTTTCGAAAACCAAGTAAATTTGCATTGATGTACGCTTCGTTAGGCGGTGAGGGATCCATATGAAGGTCACTGGCTCCTGTCACACGAATAAGATATTCACGCATGATACAAGGACGTTTGTTGATTTCCTCACGACGCAATGCCCACCACTGTTCCATTCCATATCTCTTTTCTACTATGCCAGCGAGTGCTGGATATTCCTTCAATCGTACAGAAGGAGCAGAGCCTCTGTAATGCTGGATATCATCGGGGTCTTCACAAATAAAACCCGAGTACCCAAGATCCTCCAATGTCACGTCTTGATTATCATAGAGAATCTTAAGGTACGCATCAGCAACTTCTTGACCCCAGAACATAGCCGCCTCTTTTGTCTCCGCATGAACAAAAAAGGCATAACAATCCTCATCATCATACGAATGTACATAGTTATTCCATCGCTGAAGCGGTGTCTCGTACGAAAATAGGTAAAGATGCTCATGCATACTGCCTAGATATGTTTCTTAATAGACTCGATGATCAAAGAATATCAAAACTCACTTAAAATGCAAAGGCATAGTCGCTACAATAATTTGTTGACAGCACATGAGCCTTCATGGTGTACTAGTATCAGTCGTGTTCTGGATTGGACATTCTCAACCAACGGAAGGAGGTTACAGTATGCGAAGACAGGATTTTGAACAGCTCGGAGATCTGTTCTCCACTTTTTTCAACACGTCGATCCTCGACACGATACGCGAGGGGCAGTACGGCGTTCATGCGGTGAAGCATCATGACTTTGGCGATGAACTCGTTGGCGAGCTTGATAAAAAGCTCGAGCAGCGGTACTTCACGTTCTTTGACGAGCACTTCCCAAACGATCATGTCGTGAGTGAAGAAACAAAACACGAGTGGCCACCACCGCACGACAAATTCTGGATCATTGACCCGTGTGACGGAACGCATAACATGCTTTCCGGGAATCCATGCTTCGGTACAGTTGCCGCGCGTGTGGAGAATGGCATCGTTGCATTTTGTGCAATCTTTCTTCCGCACGATAGAACGTTCGGAGAAAGTGGTTGCTACATCGCTGGCCGCGATTGTGGATCCTGGCGATGGAACAGCAATGGCGATAATCATCGTCTCCATGTTTCAGAGACGCATTCACTCGAGAAAAGTTTTCTACTTATTGAAGGGCCATCGAAGCGAGTACTCGCTTCATCGTGTGCGCGCTTGTTGATGCAGCGTGCGCGATTCTTTCGAAAAATCTCTGCAACGAGCTGGAGTGGAGTCCTTGTTGCATCCGGCGGTGAATATCCCTCCGGCTGCAGCGGGCTTATCTGCTTTGAGAGCAGCCCTTGGGACACGCTCCCTGTTGCACTCCTTATTCGGGAAGCTGGCGGCACCATTAGTGACTTTCAGGGCGCCCCGCTGACCGTACGAAATTATGCGAATCTGGTTATGTCCAACGGACAGATTCACGACCAGATTCTTTCCGAAATTCTCAAGCCGACGATCAGCTGAAGTAATCGCGACCTCGACATGAGAAATCACAAGGATGCGTCCGATGATAGACGCGTTCTTTTTTTGTCTTCAATTAAGTGAAGAGCTCGTTCCTCCTGAAACGAGCTCCCGGAAATTGGACGCGTTCGTCTATTGTCTTCTGTTTCCCGAGGCAGGGATACCCAGAAGCCGTTCAGTACCTCGTGGCGAAGAAGTAAGCAACGAGGTATGACGGCTCCTTTTCGTGCCCCCTCTGGATGAAGATTTCCATGCGGGGACGACAGTATCTCGTCAGCCGTCCGAGAAGACGAGGGCAGATTGGTTGTGGAGGAGGAATAGCCCCACGATGATCAGAGAATGAACCCCGAACATCGTGACCTCGATCCTCCCCGGTTCATGCTCCAAAACCGGGAACAGACGAACGCGATCGCAACCTCATCGATACTACAAAACGCACAGTGCCTCGTCAAGTTCATCACCGCGGCCGATAGATTCCCTTTCCCATCAGCTCCTGTACGCGCCTGTTCCGCTGCTGCTCGTAATTCCGTATTGTCTCGATCAGCATTTCACGATCCGCGAAGAAATTCACGAGCATTTTCTCTGCCTCATGCTCGAGCGTATCATCCGGCCCTCCCCATGGGAGCTGTTCAGGGACGAAAACACTCGAGGTAAAAACCGGCACGACTGCTTCATCGAAGAGCGCTGCGGTATCACGATCGACTTCATCGCGGAATTCCCGCCATCCATTCGTGATCTGCTCACCATAGACGTGGAGCGCAGCGAACCGATCAGATGTGCAGGCTCCCTCCTTCTGCAACGCATTGAGCGCCGCGAAGTCCTGCTCAACAGCAGGCATGAGCGCGTTAAAGGTGATCGCGAAGGAGTCCGCGAGATCCATGGCATTCCGTGACTGTTCCATTTCACGCGTCTGCGCGTCTCCCATTGCGCGAAGTGCGTCGTTGAACTTCGTGAATGCTTCCTTCACCTCACGTGCAGGATCACGGTGGCTCGCATCACTGTGCGCAGGCTCCGTACTCACCATTCCTTCAATAGGAGATTTGCCTGCCTGCGCTTGAGACGCCGGTGCCTGCTCACGCGAACAACTGAAGAACGTGAGTATAGCAAAGGCAACGAGCGATGTAAAAGTGAGCACGATGGCGAACGAATACCGATTCCGCTTCACAGAACACCCCCTAATAGTGGAAGGACTATCCTTATCTCATTATCCATTCCCCCCTCGCTAAATCCCAAAAATCGTAAAGAATAACACCAACGTAGAGGAGAATCGAAAAACAGAGAATGATAATGTAAAATGATGGATAGACCACCTTTACTGCGATCGTAATGCTCTCAAGGAGGAGTGCTGTGAGCAAAATAAATACTCCTGTCGCAGCATGGGCAAGCAACATTCCTGCGATTGTTTGCAATTTGCTTTTTTCATACGTAAACGCAAAGCTTGCGAATGAAACAGTAACAAGAAGCATGCTGATGATCACAAGGAAATCATTCATCTGCTCAAATTTTATTTGTGATAGCGACTCTGCAATCACTGGATAGAGCAGCGCTGCGATCAGAACGATAATACCATTCTTAATGAGATTATTTTTGATGT
>JACQSD010000066.1 GCA_016206165.1 Candidatus Uhrbacteria bacterium | reverse complement strand
CACTTAATTTACTATTGATGTCGTTGCATACTTCCATCATTTCCGATCTTGATGCCTGTGAGCGCCTTTGGAACAAATGGAGTCCAAAGAAGAGTGTTTTTGATACATGGGAAATGCGAAAATGTTTTTATGATGCGTACGGCTATCAGCCGTACTTTATTTTAGCAAAGCAAGGGAATCGTGAGATGGGTCTTCTTCCTCTTTGGTATGATACAGATCAGAAGCACTATGAATGGTTTGGAAGTAACTGGCACGAGGATCATACGTTCTGGGCGTGGACGCCAGAGGGAGCACAGGCATTGCTTGCCGCTGCACCAAAGCCAACGCGGCTCCTTGGGATTCTTTCGCCATCGGTTGGCACACAGCAGCTCGAAAAGTATGTCGATAAGTATGTGTTTGATTTTGGTACAGTGAAGGATATCGACGGATATCTTGAACGTTTCGCAAGTGAGGAACGCGAAAAGTTACAAAAGAGATTGAAGCAAGTGGAACGCGCACGCCCGCGCGTGATCATGAATCGTGTTACGGATCTCGGATATTTGTTTCGATTCAACATTGCGCGGTTCAAAGAGACGCCGACAAAGCATGGTGCGTCGAGTTTTCAGGATTCACGTCGTCGTGTTGCGTTTCGCAATATGGCGCATCTCGATGGAATAGTGCGGAGCCGTCTCCTCTCGGTGATTGTCCAAGGGAAGCCGGTTGCCGTGGGGCTTGCCGCAGCGTTTAATGGAACGTATTACTCATTGAATAGCGGGAGCGATCGGAAGAAGCTCCTCCACATTACGCCGTACCTAATCACAAAGCGCCTCGAGGACGCGCTTGCACTCGGGACAACCCGTTTCGACGCACTCGAAGGCGACTACGGATGGAAACAAAACTGGCTCCTTACGCCGGTACCGCTCTACAAGTGGAAGAATGGGTGATTATCATTTATCCACTTGCAGTGTGTAGTATATTTTTACTACAATCGTAGTAGTTCTCTACTACACCAGTATGTTCCATATTCAATCACAACTTCGACGGAAGCTTCTCGTGTTCTATTTTGCCGACGTGACGCGCGTGTATCATCTTCGGGAGCTCGCCCGTATTCTTCATGTTGATCCCACGAATCTTTCACGCGAACTGAAGACTTTTGAAAAACAGGGATTATTTTTTATGGAAACCCGTGGGCGACAGAAATGGTTTTCTTTGAATACACACCATCCCTTGTTTTCGGAGTTCAAAACAATCATTGCAAAAACCATTGGCGTTGTTGGTGCGCTGCGAGCAGCGTTCTCCAAGATGTCGAAAGTACAGTGTGCACTCCTCTATGGATCATTTGCAAAAGGCGAGGAGGATGCTATGAGTGATATTGATATCCTCATTGTTGGTTCGATTCGCGAGGATGAAATTACCGCGGTGATTGTCCCACTCGAAAAACAATTTGGGAGGGATATCAATGTGGTGCACTATACCCCAAAAGAGTTCCTCGAGAAGAAAAAGCATAAGGAGCCACTCCTGCAGAGCATTTTTTCTGGGAAGTACGAATTAATAGTCGGGCATGTATGACGCAGCAAGAACTGCTCCGCGATGAGCCAATCAATTTTGAACAGGTTCGACGCTTTTTGAAGAGCGCAGCGGTGAAGTTAGAGCGCGCCGCAGCGGTTATTCCGATTGATGAACAAACCGGGTTTCAGATGGCATATGAAGCAATGCTCCGTGCATCGCTTGGGTTCATGTTGAGTATGGGCAAGCGTCCACGGAGTACTGCGGGGCACCACCGTGTGATCATTGATTTTGTCGCAGGAGAACTTGGCTCATCGTATGTCGCGTTCATGACGACCTTTGATCGTATGCGGCGGAAGAGAAATGAGGCGATCTACGAACCACTTGGTACGATTACGGAAACTGAGGCCAGGGCAGCACTCGATGTCGCTCTGCGCTATCTGCATACGATTCACGAACATATTCAACGACGAAATCCGCAACAGAAATTGCTATAATGGTTTCTCTAGTGTATTCACGGTGCTGCTCGAAGGGGATTACGGCTGGAAACAAAACTGGCTGCTCACTCCCGTGCCGCTCTACAAGTGGAAGAATGGATAAACAGTCTGTGATTTTTTCTCACCTAAACAAAAATAAGGCACATTTGCCTTATTTGTTTTATCTGATACCTCCCAACGTTATTTTAATTTATTCCCACACATGACACAAAAGTTAGCAGTTGATGAGGAAACCGGCGCCCCACACCCGGAACAAAAATTTACCTTCGCTTCATGTTTACCTTCAGATCGTGATGTCGCTGCAGACTTTAATGCCCGTGCACGTTTTATTGATTCAAGGAGAAGCCTCCCGAGTATTGTCTTAATCACAGTTTCATTTGTCTCACCAGATACTTCTTGAATAAAGCGACTGACGTATTCCTGACGCTCCTGACTTGGTATTCCTTGTGCGACGAGTGTCTCATTAAGTTTTTGAAGCGCATCTTTTCCAGCATCACTTAACTCTGATTCTCCTTGTAATCCTCCTAATTCGAACGATGGTTTATCTTGTGGCATATCGGTAACGATGATTAAATTTTTGGTAAAACTACTATTTCTAGAATAACATAGTTGTTTGTTGATTGCAATGCAGTATATTTTTTGCTGTACAGAAGCCGTATTATTTGCTAAAATACTAGCATGGTTACCATCAAAACATCGGAGGAAATTAATGTGTTGCGCGAAGGCGGGCGAATCTTGGCGGCGATCATGGGAGAACTCGTCGAACTCGTGAAGCCCGGAGTCTCCACAGCGACACTCGAAGCGCATGCAGTGCGGAGATTGAAAGAGCTCGGTGCTGTTTCGTCGTTTATCGGATATCAAGGGCGAGGCCCGAGTCCATTCTTGACCGCGCTCTGCGCCTCGATCAATGAAGAGGTCGTGCACGCGCCAGCGCTTCCCGGACGGTTGCTTAAATCCGGCGATATCATCGGGCTTGATTTTGGCGCGCGATATCCGAGTACAGAAAAAGGATTGTACACCGATATGGCAGTGACGGTTCCTGTTGGCCATGTGAGCGCGGATGTGACACGCCTCGTTACCGTGACGCGGCAGGCATTACAACACGGGTTAAAGGTGGTGCGCCCTGGGAATTATATTCACGATATTTCGCGTGCGATTGAGAAATTTATTGATCGGTATGGCTTCGGAATCGTCCGTGACTTTGTGGGGCATGGTGTGGGGTACGCAGTCCATGAAGAGCCACAGATTTATAATTATTACGAACGCAACCAACCACGCGTTCTTTTGAAAGAAGGAATGTGTCTTGCGATTGAACCGATGGTGACGCTTGGTCAACCGGATGTGAAAGTTATTGATGACGAGTGGACAACCGTCACGCGTGACGGCAGCTGGTCAGCACATTTTGAGCTTACGATTATTGTTACGAAGAGCGGGTACGAGATTCTCACGAGAACGTAAGAGTATCAGCAAGGACAGTAAAGACAGCAAGGACAGCTATCGGCTGACTTCACTGACTTCACTGACTTCACTGTCATGCGTTATTTGGGCATTGATTACGGTGATAAACGGATTGGGCTTGCGGTGAGCGATGATGAAGCGCGTTTCGCAGTGCCCTATGATGTCATTGAGGAACAATCGATCGATGCGAGTATAAAGAAAATACAATCGCTTGTCCGTGAAGAGGGGATTACGACCATTGTTGTCGGAATTCCGTTGTCGCTCGGGAAACGTACTGATCCACCAAAGACACTCCGCACTCCAGATATTGAGAACGTACAGATGCAGCGCGTGCAGCAGTTTATTGCGCAGCTTCGGACAGCATTGTTCATTCCCATAGAGACAATCGATGAACGATTGAGCACGGTGGAAGCAGAACGTCGGATGAAAGGCGCGCCAAAAAATGTCCGCGCACAAAAAGATGCCGTTGCAGCGAGTATTATTTTGCAAAGTTACTTAGATCGAGCTTCGTCAGCTTCGTTAGCTGGTTAGCTTTTTAAGCTAATGAAGCTAATGCAGCTAAAAAGCTCTGTATGATTACCACCAACGCTTTCATTCTCCGTCGCTACAACATCCGTGATGCGGATCGTATCTACACGCTCTATACGGAGCGGTTGGGCAAGGTTGAAGCGATTGCGACCGGCGTCCGGAAGATCAAAAGTAAACTCGGGTCCCACCTCGAGCCTTGTAGTGTTGTCGCGGTGACGCTCGTGCGTGGGCGTATGGGGTGGCGGCTTGTGAACGCGAGCCGTGAACAATCTTTTTTTTCCATCCATAAAGATCTTGAGCGGTTTGCACTTGCCATGACCGCGCTTGAGACGGTGGATGCACTCACAAAACAAGAATACCCCGATCAGCGGATCTTTACGATTATCAAAACGTTGTTTCATGATGCGGTGACAAAAAAAGAGACGGCATCGATTGAACCTTTCCTCTACGCACTCTTGAGCGCTTTGGGGTATCGTCCATTGCCCAACTCCATTGGCCCGTCACTCTTTGCGTCGCCGCTGTTCACCGATCATCTCCATTATCCACTTCGGAGTGTACGGTATCGAACGATTGACGCGCGCAATGCTCCATGATAGAGTGTGGGCAGGTTCGTACTTGTTTGGTCATTGTCATTTTCGAAATCTCGCCCATGAGCGAGATTTTTAAAAGACTTCATTACGACAGGAGGAACGCAACATGGCAAAAGGCGATTGTGAGAAGTGTGGTGGGTTTGGTCGTTGTCGGTTGTGCAAGGACAACGACGTCGGCCGCATGAAAGACGGTTCCGATTGTGAATGCACGTACATCGAGACGGGAGCGATCTCCCAATGCATTTACTGTGGCGGAACCGGGGACTCAACCTGCCGGCCGGATCCACAATGGGTGCGGAGTCAACTCGTAGCGCAGGGGCGACACCGCGCGGCAGCGGGAATCGAGGATACGGTTCCTGGTCCCGTGGCGCGGAAGGACAGAGGCCCATTACCGAATCCGGCGGGCGTCGACTGGGACGCAGCCCTCGGTAACATCGACGTCAATGGCAAGTAGAGAACGTGAATTCCTGTGGAGGCAGGATGTATCAGGGGCTCTCACGTGAGGGTCCCTTTACTATGCACAGGGGGAGACTTGTTTTTTTTCTCCATTTTTCTTATACTCACCCATGTCACCCAAAAATTTGTGTCTTCCACTCCGTTATCCGAAATTCACTATCACATTGGCACGCCCATTACTCTTGCAGGATGGGCCTATAATTTTCGCTCCTCGGGGAGCATTTTTTTTGTTCAACTTCGCGATGGCACTGGGCGCATTCAATGTGTCATATCAAAGAAAGACGTATCACCAGAAACATGGGCCGCGTGTGCGCAGTTGACCCTTGAAACATCAATCGAAGTTACTGGTACTGTACGTGCGGAACCGCGTTCCCCAACAGGATACGAAATGTCAGTGACTGGCCTCAAGATCATCGCGCAAGCTGCGGAATATCCGATTGGAAAAAAAGAGCACGGTGTTGACTTCTTGATGGACCATCGCCACCTCTGGCTCCGCTCGGAGCGTCAAGAGGCGATTTTAAAAATTCGCGATGAGATTGTGTTTTCGTGGCGCGAGTTCATGCGGAAGAAAGGATTCATTCTTACTGACTCTCCAATTTTTACACCGAACGCATGTGAAGGAACATCGACACTTTTTTCGACAGACTATTTTGACGAAACAGCGTATCTCACGCAATCCGGCCAGCTCTATCTGGAGGCAACATCTGCGGCGCTCGGGAGCACGTATTGTTTCGGGCCAACATTTCGTGCAGAAAAATCAAAAACACGACGCCACTTGACCGAGTTCTGGATGCTCGAAGCAGAGGCGTCGTTTTATGATTGGCAGGATAATATGCGCATGCAAGAGGAGCTCGTCGTGTATACGGTGCAACAGGTGCTTGCGAATCGTGCCGCAGAACTCCGCACTCTTGAACGTGACATCACCGTACTCACGACAACGATCCAAGGAGCATTTCCGCGAGTATCGTATGATGACGCGATTCTGCAATTACAAAAACTTGGGTCTGATATTAAACATGGAGATGATCTTGGCGCCGATGATGAGACGATTTTGACGAAGCAATATGACCGTCCGATTTTTATCCATCACTATCCGGTCGACGTCAAAGCGTTCTATATGAAGCCGGATCCGGCGAATCCAAAGCAGGTTTTGAATGATGATCTTCTTGCGCCCGAAGGGTATGGAGAAGTCATTGGGGGGTCGCAGCGTATCGACGACTTGCAGCTTCTTGAAGACCGAATCAAACAGCACAAGCTTCCGCGCGAGGCATTCGAGTGGTATCTTGATCTTCGTCGGTATGGCTCGGTCCCGCACTCCGGATTTGGCATTGGGCTCGAGCGCGCGGTCGCGTGGATTTGTGGTCTCGATCATGTACGCGAAACCACGCCATTCCCACGGCTCATCAATCGGCTGAAGCCATAAATCTCTCTGAAGATTGTCGGACGTCTCGATTCCTTTTCACCCAATGTTTTAATTTTCATGTACTAATGTAGTAATACATTGGTACATAGGAAAATAGAGGAATGAGGGCCACTTGACTTTATTTTTCGGTTTGTTTATGATCGTGGGTAATCGTTCACACGTGTGCCGGTGATTATCATGGTCTTTCAACTGGGAAGGAATCGGCAATGCCGAAATTTAAGGGCAAGGAGCGTCGAAAGGTTTCTCGGTATCGAGTGACCGACAAGGTACATCTCATCGCGGGAGCAGGGAACACGGTGCACACCATTCCAGCGGAACTTCGATCAATCGGGCTCGGAGGTGCGCTCGTTCGTGTTCTTGGTGCATTCGCGCAGCGAGAAAATCTCTCGAAGGGAGGGAGGTTCATTTTCACGATCATTGGCGATGGTCCCCTCAAAGGGATTACCGCAGGAGTGACCGTGAGAGACGAGAGTCCTGGGGCGTACGGTTCGCAGTGCATCAATCTCGCGTTCGATGGCGAACTCGAGGATGTGAATCGCGCAGCTTTTATGCGGTGGCGAACGCACCAGAGTGCGATCGGGCGCATGATGCCATCGTCACCCGCGTCGATGCGGCCCTCGTGAATCACAGTTCCGAAACAGCGTGCGACCTAAGGGGGGTCGTACGCTGTTTTCAAT
>JACQSD010000053.1 GCA_016206165.1 Candidatus Uhrbacteria bacterium | reverse complement strand
ATCTTAAGGGGAGGAGATCGTATAAAAAAAATAATCGAGTAGGGCCCTCCAGGTCCTACTCGATTGGTTTGTTGGTTGGTTTTTGTTGTTTGGTTTCTGGTTCCCGGGTCGTTGCCCGGGATGACAGTTGGGGTCGTCGTAACTCCCCCTCCCCCCTCTTATCCTAAGCGGGGGTTTTTGGAGAGGGATCTTTACGCGGCGGATGATTTTCCTTCTCAGGAAAATCACAGACGACGCGGAAGCCGACGTGCGCCCGTACTTCAGGAGCGAAGATGGCCTGTCGGATACACGTTGTAGCAAGCGACAAACGCTGATTCCATGCACCGCCGCGATAAACCGTCCTTCCTCCAGCATCTTCGGGGGTATCCGCGGTCCAATCGCTCACACCGCCGGCACAACCCGAAACGCCGTAGACCGACCGATCGTGTATCGATGACCCAATCGGCTTCAGACAATGAGCTCCAGGCGCATCCGCCTCCGTGCAATTCGCAAATTGCGGTTCCGGAACATTCCCCCATGGGTAGCGTCGGCTATCGACACCACGAGCAGCTTTCTCCCACTCCCGCTCTGTCAGGAGACGGTACTTTTTCACCTCACCCTCACCCTCTCCTGCGAGGCGAGGGGAACGACGATTGAGCCACTCGCAGTAGGCGTTCGCATCCTGTTGCGAGATACCGACGACTGGCTGATGCGGGTCCCATTGCCACGGTAGCTGATCCCTTCCGTCTGGGTACTCGAGCAGGAACTTGCGTTCCTCCTCATCGTACTTCCAATACGGCTTGGCATCCCGTGGTACGCGCTTCAGGATATCGGCGATCGACGCGGGCTGAAGCCCGCGGCTACCCGTTTCACTTTCGGATGTCTCACTTCCGCGAGGAAGAGAGACATCCTTTTTGAGGCAGTCGTTAAGGAACTCGAGGTACTCGCCGCAAGTGACAGGGAACTCGGCGATCTCGAATCCAGGGAGGTTCACCACCTCCTTGTCATCGGCACCTGGGGATCGCGGCTGATCCCCACCGTATACGAACTCCCCAGCAGGAACATAGATGAACCCAGGCATCACACGCCGGAGCTCCACCTCGCCCTGCCAGGCTTTAAGCCTTGAGATCATTACCGGATACCTCGTGTCTGTATATCCTTCCTTTCGGAGAATCACGAGGTAGCTTCCCATAGGTAGAGGGAATTTTTTCAGCGGTGTTTCGCCGAGGCAGCAACCTTTCATCCAATCCGAAACCTCACCCTCGCCCTCTCCTAGCGGGAGAGGGAAAAGATCGCTTCCTTCCTGCAATCGGATGAAATGAGGGTCGTTGGGATTGCCGAGGAGTTTGCCCGGAACCTCACCCCTGTCCTCTCCTAGCGCGAGAGGGGGGCTATACGGCACCGGAACCATGATCCCGTCGGAGTTTTTGACGCACTTAAAAATGTATGCCGTTGCTCCGACAGGGTTCGATATCAACTTGAGACTACCGTCTCCTTTCAAGGCGGCAATAAGCGCGGGAATCCCGAGCCGGGTGATCATGTCCGCGCATGTTGCCATGCGCTTCTTATCACCTATTGCCTCCGCCTCCAGGAACTTCCCCCAGAAGTGGAGCGCGAGTGCTCTCCGCGCATGGATATTCTTCGCATCATTCGCAAGCGCTTCATCGAGAAGACGGACGTAACGGCGCTCCCACTGGTCTGCGACTTCCGCATACCGTGTGAGCTTGTCCTCCGCCGCCCGAATAGGACGCTTCTTTTCCATGGGCTCGTGGCCCTGGATCTCCTCCTTCAGTTTCTTTATTACTTTCTCTTGTGACCCGATTGCTCTCTGCAGGTGATTCAATCGCTGTCCGCAGATGAGCCCTCGGATCGTTTTCACTTGTGCGCGCTCGACGGCGCGTTCATGCTCCCGCGCACTATCGAGGAAATCCTCGATTGCCTCAATAAGCGTGGGGTCATCGTTTCTCGTTCCGCCTTCCGCCCGTGCGACCTTTTGAAAACGGTTCGCCGGGTCCTTCTCGAGGCAACGCATACAGATCGCATCCAATTGCTCGGCGATCTTCGCGTTCACCGCACACGGCCGCTGCGGGATTTCCGTCATGATCTTCTTGTACAGATTCACGGCGGTCATCCCCGGCTCGACGGTAATCGGGAGTTCACCGGTGAGCATGCGGTAGAGAATGACACCCAGGCTGTAGACGTCGGTTCGCCCGTCAATCGCCTCGATGTCCCCTGCTGCCTGTTCCGGCGCCATGTACAACGGCGTTCCTTTCACGACGCCATCCATGGTGTGCTCGCCGATCTCGCTTCGCACCGTTGCGACTCCACGCGCCTCACCCGTGAGCGTTGCGACGAGCGATGCAATACCAAAGTCAAGCGCCTTGGCTGCACCGTGTTCGACGACAATGTTCGCGGGCTTGAGGTCGCAGTGGACAACACCTTTCTCATGCGCGTAGCCGATTGCTCGGCATACTTCGAGGTACCGCATGAGGAGCGAGAAGAGCGACGGGCGATCCGTGCTCTGCAACACCTCCTCAAACGTTTGCCCCTCGAGATACTCCATGGCGATAAACAATTGCCCTTGGGGCACCCCGAACGCCGCGAACTCTTGACCGGTAATGCCCAAAAAGTGCACCTGCACAATGTGGGCGTGCTTCAGCTGCGCGGTGATCTGCGCTTCGGCAATTGCCCGCGAGAGCGAATCCTTTGTCACCGCCCCTGCAATGACCTTCACCGCAACGGGGCGCTTCAAGTCGCTATCCTCGGCGAGGAGAACGACACCGAGGCCACCACGGCCGATGATCTTGACGGGCGTCAGCTGGGTCTTACTCCCCTTGATCCCATGCATGCTTACTTCTTGCGCGGGATCAATTTGCTGAGCTGCCGTCAATGCGAAGACGATGCTCTCACCCGGCGCCCCACAAGGAAGGGTGCCGAGCTGCGCGTCATCGCGCGTCTTTTCGCTCGACAGGCGGTTCTCGCCCTTCCTGGGGTCTGACACGGGGACCTACCTTTCTCCTACTTCAGTAGGAAGAGAGTTTCGAATAACGAATGATGAATTATGAATAACGCTAAGGTCGCGTTCGCGACCATGTTTGTTTTTATTCCACTATGAGAATGTCAACGTCCAACCTGTAATCACAACACCTTTGTCTTATCAAAAATAGACGCCTTTGTCAAGGTGTTTATTGGAATGATGAATAATGAATTTAGAATTATGCAGTGGGTGACATGGAATAACGAATTACGAATTAAGAATTATGCAGTGGACGCAATAATACGCCGAGCTCCTTTGATAAGACCGTTCACCAATTTATGAACTACCACTGACTGCGCAAAGGCATTTTTGTATGCTTCCTCCGTAATATAACCAACATCACGCGCGATGATGAGTTGGTTTTGTACCTCGGATGGAAGTATGCATAATTCGTTATTCATAATTCATTATTCTCTCTCATATCCACTCTGCGGTGGCGAGGAGGGTGGTGACGATGACGAGGAAGATGATGAGGTATGCGCGGATGCGCGCGAGGGTGAGCCTGCCCTCCGTAGCTTTAGCGAAGGAGGGGGTTTGTTTTCGATGACGGAGATAAAGATCGATAACGAATGAACCAAAGAACGTAAGAACAATCGACTTGGTATAGAAAGCAATGGGGAGATAGAACGTGACGAGGAATAACTCCATCGTGACAACACTAAAAATGATTGCCGGAAGAAGACGACGGGTTGGAAGTAAAATCACAAAATCACAGAAACACAGAATCACCGAAGCGCTGAAGAACAGTATGGTGATTTTCCAAAGGGGTTCGTCGAGGTAAATCGCAAACGCATTGCCGGCGAAAGATGCGGAAAAGAGGAAGAGGAGTGTCATGAGCGCGAGGGTGTCGTGGAGAGGGGGGGTTAGCGAAGAGAGGAGGGAGTTATGTGCTGTTATATGCCACCAGTGCCAGAGCACGAGCATTGCGCCGATGAGCATTGCGGTTTTTGCCCATTCTCTATCGAGGAGGACAAAGACAGCAAATGCGGAGAGGAGGAGCACGGTGATGGGAATCGTAAAGAGGAAGCGGCGCCGTGGGATGAGAACAAAGGAACCGAAAAGAAGGACACCGAGCGAGAGCCATGGAGTCCACACGTATGTGGCAGGATCATTCATGAATGCAAGGAGTGGAAGAATGGTGAGGAGGGAGAAGAGGAAATACATTAGTAAAATTCTAATTTCCTAAATCCTAATTACCTAAACAATTGTCAAATGAGAAATGTAAAATGTTTTGGTAATTGAAAAATTAGATCATTGTTTAGAGTTTAGGGTTTAGAGTTTCTATGAGTGTTGTAGATATTGAGGGTTTCTTCTGCCATACGGCGCCAGCTGTATTTTTTGACTTGTGCGAGGCCTAACGAAATCTTCTCGGATCGGTGACTTGCGGAAGTTGAACTTCCGTTGGGAAGTTCAACTTCAGTCGCCGGCTGAAGCCGGCGGCTACCATCGGTTCTTGATCCCGGCTCTGGGGCCGGGATGACAGTTTGTGTTTGGCTCGGGATGACAATGGGAAGGAGAGGGTGAATCGCATTGGTGAGCGATTCGGGATCACGGGGATTGAAGTAGGTGGCGGCGGGGCCGAGGATTTCGTGGAGCACGGGAAGATCGGAGACAACCACAGGCACAGCATACCGCATTGCTTCAAGCGGGGGAAGGCCGAAGCCTTCCTCAAGCGAGGGGTAGATGACGAGTGTCGCATTGCGATAGAGATCGGCGAGTTCGCTCTCCGTCGCGTAGCCGAAGAAGAGAATCTGGCTCCTCGCATCTAGCATCTGGCATCTAGCTTTTAATCTTTTATAGAAATAATCGTCGGTGCCGACGAGGACGAGTTGGTATGCTTCTCGCTTCTTGCTTCTCGCTTCTTGCCTGCGATTCGATGCTAGCGGCCAGTTGCTAGTAGCTAGTTGCGACCACCGCAGGAACCAATCGAGGAGGAAGTCGAGGTTCTTGTGCGGATAGGCATTGCCGACGTAGAGGAAATATGGTTGGGTGATTCCGCGTTTTGTGAGCCAGCCAGAGTCTGGCATTTTGAGCTGGCCGATTTCGACGCCGTCGCAGGCTTCGTAGGTCACCTGACATTTGACACCTGACATTTGACACCTGACTTCGAGTTCTTTTTTAACGGTATGAGAAACAGTGATCACCTGTTTTGCGTGACGGAGGGCATTCCGGAGAATGATACGGTAGCCAAGATACTTCAGCCAATAGCTCGCGGCACTCCGCATTGAGCTTCGCGTGCTTGGGTGTTTCAGGAGGATAAGATCGTGGATCGTGACAATGAATGGGATCCTCCGCCAAAGGAAACCCCTCGACAAGCTCGGGGAGGAAATAATAAGTGGGACATTGAAATGTGGAAAATGGACGAGGTCGGGTTTGAGGCGCCAGAGAACCCATGGAATGACACATTGCTCACGAATAGTGTACCATCGCACTGGAACACAAACTTTTGTCCAGCGGTTGTTGCGCGGAGTATAGAGATCATAATTCTCGCGACACAATAGTACCGAGTATCGATTTTCGGTATCAATGCGTTCGAGATTCTCAATCAACCGCTCAATGTAACGGCCAAGGCCTTTGCCGAGTGGACCGTAGAGACGAGCGTCGATGACAATATACATGGCAGTGGAAATTCTAAATTCTAAACTCTAATTCTCTAAACAATGATCCAATGCTCAAATGACTAAAAATTTGAATACATTTCACATTTGAACATTGTTTCGGTAATTAGGATTTAGAGTTTAGAGTTTTGAAATTGTTTCCATTTATCGTCGACGTACTGTTTAATCTTTGTCTTGAACTGTTCAACATCCCATTGGAGTGCGTGGGTGCGGATTTTTTGTGGATCAAATTGTGTGGCATCAAAACGGAGGACTGCATCGGCAAGCGCTTCCCAAATTTGCTCATGAAAAAGAATCCCTGTCTCCCCTTCTTTGATGGTCTCGAGTGCGCCACCCTTCGCATACGCAATCACCGGACGCCCGGATGCCATTGCCTCAATGACCGTCAACCCAAAATCCTCTTCCTGCGGATGAATGAATGCCGTGCAATGACGATAGAGCTCGGCTCGGGCGCCTTGATCGACAAAGCCAAGAAATTCGATATTTGGTTTTGCTTCTTTTTTTAGCGCAGCACATGCGGGGCCCGTGCCAAAAACCTTGAGAGGGATGCCGAGACGATTAAACACGCGAACAATGAGATCGAAGCGTTTATAGGCGACGAGTCGTCCGCCGGCGAGAAAGTAGTTGGACTGGTTATTTTGGAAATTGGAAATTGGAAATTGGAAATTTTTTGTATTCACGGGTGGGTGGATGACATCGGAATTACGGCGGTAGTATTTTTGAATACGCGACTGGACGTTTTTTGAATTTGCAATAAAATAATCCGCGCGATCTGCTGCGTGGCGATCCCACAGCCGGAGTACGGTGAGGAGTGGATGCATGAGCAAACGGAGCGGCGGCATGGTTCCGCGCTCATGCATATATCGATGTGTATCCGTCCAAAGATAGCGGGTCGGCGTGTGGCAATACGAGATGTGAAGTGTCTCCGGACTCGTGATGACCCCTTTTGCAAACGCACTCGAGGATGAGAGCACCACATCATAGCCCATGAGATCGTGGCGCTCGATGGCGGTTGGCATGAGCGGGAGGAACCATTGATACTTACGCTTACCGAACGGCATGCGCTGAATAAATGACGGACGCACGTCCGCCTTCGCCAAGGCTTCCGCCGACGCTAAAGCTTTGGCGGACAGGCCGGCGGACAAGTCCGCGGAAGAAAAAAGTGATCCAAGTTTTTTTGGATCATGAACAAGTGTATAAATGGGTGCTTCTGGCCAGACATCGTGGAACACTTTCAATACTTCTTCTGCTCCACCATGCTGGACAAGGAAGTCGTGGACTAATGCGAGGCGCATAGGAGGGTATCGCGAAAGTACGAATATCTTACGAATTTACGAATTCGTAGTTTCGTACTTCATTCGTATTTTCACGATCCATCATCATTCTGCTTTTCGGTGTTGAACGACGGCAAGTGGGGTTTTGAGGAGAATGTAGAGGTCAAGCCATGGGGACCAGCGCTCGATGTAGTACGTATCGAGGCGTGCCTCTTCATCAAAACTCAAATCCGAACGTCCGCTAATCTGCGCCATGCCAGTGATCCCAGGTTTAATGGCAAGGAGCTTTTTGTGCTGGTGGCTGTATTGAAGAACCTCCTCTGGAAGATGCGGACGTGGACCGACAAGGCTCATGTCGCCTTTCAAAACGAGAAATAGCTCTGGGAGTTCATCAAGACTCCAGCGCCGAATAAATCTTCCGACACGCGTGATGCGCGGATCGTCTTTAATCTTCACTAAGGGCCCCCCGCGCATATTTCTCTCCGCAAGCGCAGTATACCGGAGTGCATGCGTGCCAACGCGCATCGACCGAAATTTGAGATGACGGAAAAGGCGGCCCGCTTGCCCGACACGCATCGCCGGAGACCCATTGTCGAGTTTTCGAAAAAAAATCGGAAGTCCAGATTCAATAAAAATTGCGAGTGCCGCGAACGCCATGACCGGACTCAAAAGGATGAGAAGGAGGAACGACACGACAATATCAAACGCGCGTTTCCAGATTCTCCCCCATCCATCCAGCCGTGTTTGCTTCAACTCGATCAACTGAATACCACCGATCGTCGCCACCGACATATTCACCGTATGTGTCGCATAAAGATCGGCGAGGTACTTAAAAGTAAGATGATGTTCCTCGCACGCATCAATGAGTTCGAGGCTCACGCTACGAGAAATTTTTGGATCAACCTGAATGACCTCGTCGATCTCATTGTTCGCTGCAAGTTTGCTCAACTGCTGCCTTGCTGCATCATCCCAAACATGCGCGCGCCCAACGATTGCATATCCGAGCCACCGGTGATTCTGAAAAAGGCCTACGAGTTGTTCGGCAGATGCGTCGTCACCAACAAGAAAAAGACGATGCGTCCCAACACCGCGACTTAAAAGAAATCGCTGGAGGAGGAGGACGATAAGACGCCCACCGATGACGTAGAGCATTGCGAGCGCCCACAATGCGAGCACAAGAAACCGTGAAACAAAGAGCTCACGTTGAAAAAAGATGACGAGAATGACACCAAGCATCCCGGTGGAACAAGCAAAGAAAACGCGGGTGACTTCGTCGACAATGCGGCGGGTGCCACGCAAGCGATAGAGCCCGAGCAGCGCAAAAAGAACCACCCATGCGGCGCCAACAACACCGACGAGCCACACGTAGTCCGCAAATGGGACGCGCTCAAATACAGGACGAAGCTCCGCAAATTGCGCGCTAAAACGAATAGAGTATGCAGTGATCCCGGCGAGCAGGATTGCAAAAAAATCAACGGGGACGAGGAGTGCGCCGAAAAAAAGTTCAATGGGTTTCATAGACACGCTGAAAGACGCAGAACGTCACGCTTGGACAAGCGCGGATGAACGCGGATTATTGATTACTCAATTCGGACCAAGACCTATAAGCCGAATTCTGTCTCCTTCTTCGCCCCATCCTGCGCCCGACGCTTCGGAGGGCAGGGCAAGGCTATGAAGGATGACCATGATCTCTCTGGGTCCAGTATTGCTACCGAGACTCATGCGGCGGTATATCGCCTTGCACCAGGTAGGGTTTGCCCCGCACTGTGTCACCACAGGAACGCGTGTGCTCTTACCACACGATTTAACCATTACCCACTGCTTCGCAGTGGAAACTCTAATGACTAAATCCTAAATCCTAAACATCGATCGTTTAGAAATTAGTATTTAGAGTTTAGAGCTTCCCAATGCGAAGCATTGGGTTGTATGTTTCTGTTGCGAAGATAAGCGCCGTTTCCAACGCTCATCGACTTCTCCGTAATTGCAACGGAAAAACTGATCCCGATGCTTGTGCATTCGCAAGTCTTCGCGAAGAATACTCATGAATGCCTTGCACGGTCGCATTTCGCGACTACCATTTAACCGATGCTCCGCATCGGAAATCCTAAATCCAAAATCCTAAATCCTAAACATCGATCGAGTGTTTAGAAATTAGTGTTTAGAGTTTAGAGTTTCCCGGTGCGAAGCACCGGAGTGGTGTTCGGACTTTCCTCCCCATCGCACATTTCGATATGTCGATATTGCGAGTAGGGCCATGGTCCAGTCTTGGTCCGAATTGAATAATCCAATCATTGTGAAGGAACAATATGCTGCGCGAATATACCAAGAAAAAACACTTTTGTCAATTTTTAAGCGCGTCATCAATTGCCTCGTTCACGAGCGCGTCCGCCTGGCTATTTTCCTCGCGCGGGATGTGGCGAAAAACGCACCGTGTAAAGGCACTCGCACAATTCCAAACCTGAAGGAAGAGTGCTTGCAATTCCTTGTCCTTAACGCGATATTCACGATTCAATTGCTTCACGACGAGTTCACTATCAAGAAAACACTCCACATGTGTCGCGCCTTTTCCCTTGGCAAGCGCAAACCCCTTGCAGAGTGCACGATATTCCGCGACGTTGTTCGTTGTTGCACCGATATATTCCTTGTACGCTTGTTCGTGCTGCCCGTGATCATCCGTCCAACGCAAAACAACGCCAATGCCTGCGGGACCAGGGTTCCCACGGGCACCACCATCGGTGTAGAGAGTACCGCGAATAAACATACATCAAAAACTCTAATTACCTAAACTCTAATTACCTAAACATTTTTCATTTGATCATTGTTTAGAGAATTAGGATTTAGAGTTTAGAGTTTCCGATTTCTTGATATCGACAATCTTCAGCTGCAATGTTCGATTGCCATTCCATTCATTCACATCGATCTCAAATACGGCATCGACGACGTCGCCGCGCGCGAAGTTTGAAAATAGTTCAGCGGCACCAAAGGCAATGCATGGGTGGGTTGTTCCCTCTTGCTCAAGCGTACACCGGATGTGTTGGCCGTCCTTACCGATGCGATCAACGCGGATAAGCATGACGGCAGTCGCGCAATAGCGTGGTCTCGGATTCTTTTCACCAAATGGCTCGAGGTGTTCGAGGCGCTCCCATAACTCCCAGTGAATATCTTTGAGTTTGATTTCGCCGTCAATACGAAGTGTTGGCACAAGGGATTCGATCGTCAACTCTTTTTTTGCGTATGCGCGGAGTGCTGCGGTAAAATCGTCAATGACACTTGGGGACGCAAGGGTAAACCCGCACGCCATGGGGTGCCCGCCAAATTTTTTGAATAACGACGGCGGCAGTTTTTGCAACGCCTCGATAAGATTAAACCCGGCAATGCTCCGGCCTGACCCAGCGATCTCTCCTTGACGGTTCGTCATAATAATCGTTGGGCGATACATTTCATCCGAAAACTTTCCTGCAACAAGGCCGACAAGCCCGAGTGGCCAATCGTGCCCATGTGCGACGAGCACCGGCACTTTGCTCGGGTCGCCAATTCGCGCCCGTGCCTCTTCAACAATCCGCTGCACTGTCTCTTGTCGCTCGGTATTCGCGCGATTGAGCGCGAGCGCAAGCTCCTCTGCCTCCTCGGCATTCTCCGTCATGCAGAGCGCATATGCGGTATTTGCGTGATCCATACGCCCCGCAGCGTTAATCCGTGGCGCAATCCCCCACCCCACACTATACGTATCAAGTGCGCGACCGTTCTTTGCAAGCCCTGCGAGGTCGATGAGTTTCTTGAGGCCAAGGCGTTTCGTTTTATTGAGCACAATGAGCCCGTAGGTGACGAGCGTTCGATTCTCGCCCATGAGCGGCATCATGTCCGCAACCGTGCTCACGACCACCATATCGAGGAGCCATTTTTCGAAGGCAGAGGGATCGAAAACCTCACCCTTCCCTCTCCTAGAAGGAGAGGGTGTGATTGTACGAAGGAGGGCTTGGGCGAATTTGAATGCAACGCCGCCGCCTGCGAGACTCTTGAAGGGGTATGTTTCGTGAGGTGCGAGTGGATGAATAATGGCGTACGCCGGAGGAAGCAATGCGGGCAATGTGTGGTGGTCAGTAATGATGACATCAATACCGCGTTCATTCGCATGAAGAATTTCATCGCGATTACTAATGCCGCAATCGGTGGTGATCACAACGCGCGTCCCACCATCGGCGATCGTATCGACCGCAGTGCGATTGACCCCATACCCTTCGGTTTCACGATGCGGAATATAAACATCAACCGTTGCTCCGAGTGCACGAACTGTTGTCGTCAGAATCACCGCGCCAGAGACGCCATCCGCATCGTAGTCACCATAGACGGTAATTTTTTCTTGATTGCTGATGGCCATGCGTATACGCTCCACTGCTTTTGTCATATCGCGAAACAAAAACGGATCATGGATGTCCGACCCATAATCCGGATTCAAAAATTCATCAATTGCCTTTTGTGCTTCGTCGCTCCGCATATCGGTACGAAGCACGCCACGGTTCACAAGAATTTGAAGCACAATCCGAGGAATTTCTGGGAACCTCGTAGCAAAGTCGGATGCAATAGGTCCGGCAATTGACCAACGTCGATCCATAATAAATGTAAAACGCAAAATGCAAAATGCAGAATATTTTAAATTCTGAATTCATCATTCTTCATTCTGCATTTAAAGATACGGTGCGACTGTCCACAACACCATGCTCAAAATGACGAGGATGCAGACAATACTCCAAACAACTTTTTGTATTGATCGACGTTTCATAAATCATCACATCACTACATCACCCGGAGATGTACGATTTATACATCTCCGGGTGATTAAACTAAAAAAGTATACCACTCATCCCTTACCGTTTCAAGACGGCTAAAAATGCGTCGGACGGGATATCCACAGACCCCTTACCCATTGCTGCCATTTTCTTTTTCCCCCGCTTTTGAATATCAAGCAGCTTCCGTTTCCGCGTCACGTCGCCACCAGATAATTTTGCAAGCACATCCTTCCGCATCGCAGGAATGCGCTCCGAGGCAATAATTTTTCCTCCGATCGCTGCTTGCAACTTGACTTCAAATGCTTGCCGCGGAATTTTTTCCTTGAGCACCTCAACAATCCTTCGACCGACACGCTGCGCCTCGTCCTCGTACACGAGTGTTGCAAGCGCCTCTTGGATGTCTTCCGCAACAAGAATGTCGAGACGAACAATCGATGCCTCACGATACTCAAAAAATTCATATGCAAGCGACCCATAGCCCTGCGTCGCACTTTTCAGGCGATCATAGAAATCAACAAGGATCTGCGCGAGGGGTAATTCATAATGCAAGAGCGCGCGCTCGGCAGTACCCCCCCCAAGATACTCGGTATTCACATAGACGCCGCGACGCTCTGTTGCGAGCTGCATGAGCGCGCCGATAGACTCGTGCGGACAAATGAGATCAAGTTTCACCCATGGCTCTTCGAGCGAACGAATGTGTGATGGGTCAACGAGTTCCTGTGGACTACGGATCACGCGTTCTTCTCCGCTCGTGAGGAGCATGCGATACGCAACACTCGGGACAGTGACAACGACATCAATATGGTGTTCGCGTCGGAGGCGCTCTTGCACGATATCAAGATGGAGGAGCCCGAGGAACCCGCATCGAAATCCAAATCCAAGCGCATCAGAATGCTCGGGCTCAATCGCAAGCGCGGCGTCGGAAAGGCGCAATCGGAGAAGACCTTCGCGGAGACGTTCTGCATCCTCGGCACTCTTCGGGAAAACTCCGGCGTATACCATAGGCTTCACTTCTTTGTAGCCGGCGAGAGGCTCAATGCTTCTGGCTTCTGGCTTCTGGCTTCTCGCTGTTGTGATTGTATCTCCGACACGGCAGGCGCGGAGATCCTTGAGACCAGTAACGATATATCCAATTTCCCCTGCACCCAATGCCTCAACCGGCGTATATTTTGGAGAAAAAACACCGACCTCAAGCACCACACTCTCGTGCTCTGTGGCCATGAGACGAATCGTATCCCCTTTCTTCATTGATCCGTCGACGCATCGCACATACGCGATCACTCCGCGATAATCATCGTAGGAAGAATCAAAAATCAGTGCGCGCAATGGCATGGGTTGCCCTTGTGGGGGAGGAATGCGTACAACAATTGCCTGGAGGAGCTCGGCAACCCCAGCACCCGTCTTCCCCGATGCGGTGAGAATATCATTCGCATCGCAGCCAAGGAGTTGGATGAGTTCGTCGCGTGTACGCTCGACCATCGCATTCGGAAGGTCGATTTTATTCACCACCGGAATGATCGTGAGATGCTGCTCGAGCGCAAGATGCAAATTGGCAATCGTTTGTGCTTGAATGCCTTGTGTGGCATCGACAAGCAGAATCGCGCCCTCAACTGCGGCGAGCGACCGCGAAACTTCGTAGGTAAAATCAACGTGGCCGGGAGTATCGATTAAATTCAGAATGAAGAATGAAGAATGAAGAATATTATTCGCGTTATTTTGCATTCTGCATTCTGCATTCTGCATTTGAGGATTGTATTTCATCCTCACTGGTGTCAACTTAATCGTAATCCCCCGCTCTCGCTCGAGGTCCATGGAGTCTAAAAGTTGTTCCTTCATCTCTCGCTTTGACACAGTGCCAGTCAACTCCAATAAACGATCCGCAAGCGTGGACTTCCCATGATCAATGTGTGCGATAATACAAAAATTTCGAATGTGTTCCTGCGACATAGAATGCTTCAGTGCAAATGGATCGCGAAAGTACGAATGGAACGCGAATGTACGAATTCGTAGTTTCGTATTTGATTCGTATTTTCGCGATACTACTGTTCAAACAATTCAAGCTGCTCGGAGTTCGGAGCAATGCGTCGCCGTACACTTGCAATAAGCTGCATGAGTTCTCGTGATTGAAGAAGCCAGCATACCATGATATAGAGCGCAATGCCAATGAGCGACGCAATGCCGCCTTGGAGGACAACCTCGATCAATGTTGCTGTCCCATACTGCACACCAAAAAACATTTTTGCGCCCTGCACACCAAGCGCGAGCGCGAATGTCCCCACGGTGATCTTTGCAAGCGAGATAAAAATAACTGACTCACACAATGTTCCTGTGTGACGGCGAAGCATGAGCCACGAAAAACCAAGCTGCAGAACACTCCCCATAGTGATCGCTGCACCTAACGCTTCTACTCCCCAGTATGGCGCTGCAAACACGGCGACGACGACCGAGAGCACACTCCCGAGCGTGACAATGATTGCCGGAGTCCGTGTGTCTTCGTACGCCCAGAAACCACGAATAAGGATAAAGTTAATCGCAACAGCCACCATCCCAACCGCAAACGCAGCGAGCGTATTCATCGTGTGGATCGTGTCTTCCCAATCGAATGCACCTGCACCAAGCACTGCACGCACAATCTGTGCGCGGAGGAGAATAAATAACACCGTGCAAGGAATGAGAAAAAAAAGAACATGTCGCACCGTTGCGGCGAGGCTTCTTCGAAATCGATCCGTATCCCCGCGCACGACATGTTCAGTGAATGTAGGGAATGCAGCAATCGCATACGAAATGCCAAAGATGCCGATGGGCAAGCTTGCCATGTTGTTTGCAAAGTTGAACATTGCGAGGCTCCCCGCAGTCAATGTCGATGCAATCATTGTCATGGCAACAAGCGTTCCCTGTGTCATCGCAAGCGCGAAGACGCGCGGCACCATGAGTTTACAGAGTGTGAGAAGTTCATTCCGCATGCGCGCGATCGCTGTATGATAACGGAATCCTAATCGATACACACTTGGAATTTGAATACATGCGTGGAGGAACGCGCCAAAGACAACCCCCCAGGCAAGGCCCATGAGCCCAACATATGGAACACCGTAGAGCGCACCGACAATAATGCCGATGTTATAAAAAATTGGAGCAAGGGCGTTGACAAAAAATTGCTTGAAGGTTTGTAAAATGCCCCCGAACACCGCGCTCATCCCAAGAAAGATGGGTGAAACGAGCATGATGCGCGTGAGCACAATCGTCTCGCTCTGCGCGGCATGAGAAAACCCTGGCGTCATGAGCGGAACAACCCAACCAGCAATAAGCGCAAGCAAGGCGCCCATGACTGCGAGGATGATCATCACAATATGGAGGACGCTTCCTGCAAATACCCATGCACGATCTCCGTGATCGTGCTGCAGACGCGCAAAGAGTGGGATGAAGCCTGCAGAGAGCGCCCCAACAATGAGGAGTTGAAAAAGAAAATCAGGGATGCGAAATGCAGCGAAATAAATATCAAGTTGCTCACCCGCACCAAATTCTCCAGCAAGAATGCGATCTCGCAGAAGTCCAATCAAGCGACTGAACAAAGATGCTGCACCCACAACGAGTGCAGCACTGGTAATTGATTTTGATTCACCGTTCAATATCTTCAGCACAGGGAAAAATTCAAAATTCAAAAACTCGAAATCCTAAACAAATTCAAAATGCAAATGTTTCAATGTTTTGAATTTTGGTTATTAGGATTTGTCCCGCATTCTGACGGGATCCCGCCAGAGGCGGT
>JACQSD010000052.1 GCA_016206165.1 Candidatus Uhrbacteria bacterium | reverse complement strand
GCCCTGTCATGTGCTTCAACGAATTTTTTTATCGCAGTATTCTTTAATTCATTTGCAGTATCCAATGCGGCCGTAAAAGCATTGTTACGCGTATCGAGAGCAGCGTTCAACCCTGCTAACGTCATTTCCGCCGTGCGTTCAGGATTTTTAAATACATTTTCTACATCTTCTCCATATGTAATTGATGCTGCGGAGAGACTTTGGGCAAATCTGTCCATGAGCGCCTCAAAATCTTTGACAAATTTATCCGCGCCTGTCCCAAGTTCATTGTCGTACGCATCGATCTTATATCGTATCGTATCATCTGCTGCCGTGAGGTCGTTCTTACAATCTGTCAATGTGGTTGGCACCTTCGTTTTTAGCTTCAGTGTAAAAGTTGGTGGCGGAGAACAAAAGATTGTCGTCCCGGTACCCGTGGTTGTTGAGACGGTATCTCCGTGTGCTGCAAGCGCACTACAGTGTTCACGCAATGCCTTTAACCGAAATATGTCATTGTCACGCACCTTCTGGGCCGCTCTAATTTTTTGTGCATTTTTCCTTGTCCCTCTTACTGCATCGTCATAATTACGCGTGATCATTTCTTCAAATTCATCGAGCTCTTCACATGTTGGCGGGATCTTTTTCCATTTTGCTTCCTTGAGTGCTCGTTCTGCACGTTTCATTTCTTCCTCATATGCTGCCTCTGCTGCATCGCGCTCCCTTATCCATTGATCCCGCTTTTTCTTGTTATATCGGTGATCTCGCGGGTTTGCTTCTGGAGACGTCCAGATCTGGTTGTTCCTCTTATCGACTGTTTTTCGATGACGCCTCGCCTCTCTTATGGCATCATCATAGTCTCTCGCTCCCTGGTCAGCTGCTTGGGTACATTCATCACGGATCTTCGTAGCGCTGGCTATAGCCGCATCTCTATCTTTTCTCATTTTTTTGTTCTCTGGGACTTCGCCGTACTGTTCATTAATACCATCAATAGTCTGCTCGTATCTATCGAGACAATCGTTATACCACGCCGTTGCCTCATCGACAGTGTCTCCCGGCGTCGCAAAAAGAGGAAGAGCCGAGAGGACGAGGAGAAGCACGATACTGGTCGAAAGTATTTTTCTCATACTAGTGTATTGGTTAATGATCTCATGTTCGTTGAGTATACACATCTCTGGCCTGTTTGTAAAGTGCATGCATCAAAAATGTATCAAAAACGCCCTGATGTGGATCAGCGCGTTTTTTTATGTGAGTGAGTATTTCTGGTTGTAGTTATTTGGAGGCCTCGTTTCGGACTTTGAGGAGTGCGTTAATGGCGTCGAGCTTGATCACCTGAATTGTTCTTCTCGTTCGTGAAAGAGTATTTGTCAACGTACTAAGTGCAGAAGCTACAGCCGCGCGTCGTTCTCCTGATGATTCTTGCTGTAAGGCGGCTTCGAGTGTCGCCGTGTGGTCCGTGAGTGCCGTTGTCTGTGTTGAAGCTAAATCTCTCAACGCTTTACTAAGCGTATCATTCAAAGCAGTTATTGCTGCAACTATCTTGGTATCGTATTCTTTTTTGGCGTTAGTATCCTGAGCGACGCAAGTTGCAGACCCTGTTGTTGATGACCCGATTGTATTTGTCGATTCTGTTGGGGTCGCTTGGTTCGGTGGCTCTGTTGTCGTTGTTTCAGAACCCGTGGTTGGCGTGGTTGCGTCTCTGTTTCGCTCAGTGCATCGGTCGACGTTTCGAGTCCATTGCATGATATCACTAGTATATTGATCAAACGCTGCTTTTTTTGCGTCATAGTTTTCTCCTGCATCTTCGATTGCTTTCGCATATCGTTGTTTAATAGCTTCCTTTTGTGCTGCAAGTTGTGCCTGTGCATCAGCTTGGGCGCAGTCCACCTGCGCGTAACGCCCATCACTTTGTAATTGTGTACTCCCCGATTGTTGTTCAGTTGTATTTGGGCAGGGAGGCCTTGCAGCATCAATTGCTCCTTGAAGCGCGGTTATTGCATCATCAATCATACGTTCTCTTGCAGCGTCTAATTTATTCACTGCATCTCGGAATTTTTTTTGTACGATTACCATGAGCGTTTCTCTTTGCACCTTATTTTTATTTTTTTTCGCGGCTTCATGTGCACGGTAACGTGCCCGCTCTATTTTTTTGAATTCAGAATCATAGCGATTATTTATGGAGTTTAATTCTTTTCGGTAGGCCTCTCTTGCAGCATGATACCCATCAGGGCATAAGCCATTTGCTGTTGCGAAGTCATAATCCATCTTTTGTCTCACTGATATATCTATTTCAGCGAGGACGGGGGAGACTGAAAGTATGAGCGCAAAGACGGTACAGACTAAAATAATTTTTTTCATAAACAACGTATGCGTTAATGATCTTATGTTCGTTGAGTGTACACATTTCTAGCCTGTTTGTAAAGGGCATGGTATACTCCCCGTATCATTATTATTCCCATCCCAATATGATGAAACAAAAATATCTTTTCATTATCGCTGCATTCTTCTTCTTGAGCATTGCTGCCGGAGTCGATGCAAAAGTATCGCGTGTCATTTTGGCGCGGGATACAGTGAAGCCAAAACATTTTACGGTCAACGCGAATACAACGCTCGTACTCAAGAATAATGCAAAACTCACGGTGCGCGGTAATCTCACGGTGCGCGGTGCGATTGAATGTCAAAACGGGGCACTGAATCTTGAAGTTAAGGGCAACCTCCGAGTTTTTGGAACTTTAAAATGTATTCGTTCGACACTCACGAAGAAGGAGCCGCTTGGCAATGGCATTGTCATCGTCGCAAAGAAAACTGTATCGTTTGAAGATACCGCGCTCGTCATAACAAACGGACACGTGCAACTCGTCGATGACGCAAAAAAAATAGCACGGAGTCAGACAGCGATTGATGCGTTGTATGCGCGTGCAAGTGAGGATGCGGGCGCGCCATTTCAGATTGGCCCACTTGCCGCGGAAGGAGCACCGGTGCTTCGTGCCGGGCTCATTGGGTTAACACCAGGAACGCCATCAACTCCACAAACCCCAATTTGCACACTCACTCCGCCCACATTGAATCCGAAACCTGGTATTCCAGGTGGTATCGGCATTGGCCCACGTGTACCACCAAAACAGGTTCCGCAGCCACCACAGAATCCCGCCCCGTCCCCACAACTTCCAAAACTTCCAAAAGGGAAGGAATGTTTTGATGCAAAGGGAAAGCCTGTGCCGAATTGCGTACAGATTGGTGGGACGTGGGTGCTTGGTGGTGGAGGCGCCGCTTCGGGGAAAATCGTTGTCCCTGCGCCCCCGAAAAATATAAAGCGTATTATTTTGAATTACGGATTTGGATCTGGGAAAGAAGTCATATTTAAAGATATCGAAATCGTTGGCCCTCCTGCGCCTAATGGTGAAGAGAAAAAACCATCGTGTACTGTTACCGGCGGGGATGGATATCCAGCACTTCGATTTGGCGCAAAGGCGCCAAGCATCACGGTACATAATCTTATCATGCGATTGGGGAAGGGGGGCGATGGCGCAAATGCGGCAACACCGGAGTGCGCCCGCGCAAAGGCAACAGGCGGCGATGGAGGCACATCGGGGAATTTGAAATTAGAAGCAGAAAAGACACTCCGCATTACCGGGAGCCTCTGTATTTTCCCAGGAGCTGGTGGTAAGGGCGGAGATGCACAAGCATTTGGCGCCAATGGAGATCGTAAATGTCACGGAACACGCGGGGGAAGCGCAGAAGCAACGGGCGGGAAAGGCGCTGATAATAAAAAAGAATTACGTGTCTATGGATCAGTGCAGGGGACAAGTAACATCTATATCGGCCCATTGATTGGGGGAAACGGTGGCGAGGCATACGCAAAAGCAGGGAATGGAGGAGATGGAGAATTGAGCGTGGGTGACCCCGGGGCAGCTTCAGCAACGGGCGGCGTGGGTGGGGTTGCACATCTTGCAACGTGGGGCGTGAAGCGAGTTCCTGGAGGAGAGGACAAAGATGGAGTGCAAGGGGTGGGGCAGGCGACGCAAGGAAGTAAAGGAAGCGCCACGATTATTCCATGTAAAGAAGATGCACCTGCGGATGGTGGAGCACAGCAACCGAGCGATGATGTTTTACCGCCACCATATCGATTCTATAAAGATGCTACTCTTGTTTATGGGGAGCCGTATTATCTGATTGTTGAGGGGACAACGATTACCAGTCGTCTCCCTATTACTTTTTCTGTTTTGGTTGATGGGCGATTACAAGATCTTCCGAAACCGACAGTAGACAGCGCAGATGAGTGTGGAACGGGCGCCTGCAGTGCATGGATTCCAAAGGTTCAAGAATCGTGGAGAGGGAAGCACATTGAATTTCGAGCAACAGGAAAAGGTGGAGAAGTTCTTGCAATGTGGGTGGTTCGTGAGGCTGGAGCGCAATAATTGACACCCCCGGTTGACAGGCGCGGGCGCGCATGCTAGTATAATGGCAAGTTACTCAAAGGTGAGGTTCGAACGTTTTTCGAAAGGTCGTTCACCTACGTAGCGATACAATTAAGATCTGTAGGTGAATAACCGAAAGATACCAAATCCTATGCAACAGTTTGGCGCACCTCGCCAGATGTTCAACGTTTCTGCGTTGGGTTTGAAGTGTGACTCCTGTGGTGTTGACATCACGGAGCTCCCATTCGAACCAACAAAGAAAGAGGACGGTACATACGGACGGCTGTACTGCCGCGAGTGTAACCGGAACCGAAAGCGAAATTTCGGTCCTCGCTAAGTTGATTCAACTGCAAACTCCTCCGGCTCCGCCGGAGGAGTTTTGTGTTATAGAATTTTTGTGATATATTCGGTCTAATGGTAAATCGGTAAGGCTATTTGGATAGGATTTCTCCGATCATCTTGGCTTTCGTTTCTGGGTTCAATCCCCGATGAATCCGGAGCAGGGTTTTCACATGGGAGAATGTTCCGTCGAGAGAATTCGTGGTGTTCGGAATCATGAGCTCTGGGAATCGTTGGAAAGTGAATAGATAGTGAAGATGGACGTTCAGGCTTCGATAGGCGCTCCGGAGTCGGCGATGCGTATAAAACCACCGCTGTGTTCCTGGATTGTATGTTTTTTCTTTTAAGAATGAGTGCCACTGGTCGTGCCAGGCGTGGAGACGTTCGGTGAATACACATTCCGTCGTCGTCGTGAGCGTGAACGTCAATGTACGTAACTGTTGGCTCGCGAGGAGTTTCGGGCGCGTCGTGAGATACCGCGTCACAATCGCGACTTGGTGGAAATGACACATTTGGATCGGGATGCCGCGAAAGACCTCAAAATGAGCCCTTCTTCCATCAACGACGACGGCCTGGACGATGAACCCCTGCTGTTGGAGTGCAGCGAAGCACTCGTGATAGACCGCGGAGGTTTCTCGCGCAGCAACGCGCCAGATAAGGTTCTGCTTCAGATGTGGAGATCGGAACACGCAAACACCAAATGTCCGTCGATCAAAGGTCATGTCTGCGACAAGCACAACCGATTGTGGCGGGGTCTGTGGGGGTGCGGCAACCGCCTGTTTCAATTGGGTTCGAACCCATCGCTCACTGCGATCGTGTTGCGCAGCGAGCTGGTCAACGGTCTGCCGACCCCAGACGTATTGCTCCCATAACACCTGCTGGAGCTTTTGAGGCCGAGACTTTGCGAGAAACTGGTGATCACACTCCTTGCAACGGTACCCTTGTTTGCCTCTGAGATGACCATTCTTCTTCGTTCGCTGAGACCTGCAGTTTGGGCAATATCGAGCCTTTTTTTAGAGCCATACCATAGATGATTAATGATTCGTGGCTCTAGTATTGCACAAACTCCAGTTTTCAGCCTTACCGATTTTCCATTATCTCGATATATTCCTATTGTCATTAATCTTTCTCACGTATGCCATATATACTTCCACCACTTTCATACGATTATAACGCACTCGAACCGTTTATTGATGCGCGGACGATGGAAATTCATCATGGCAAGCATCATGCAACGTATGTAACGAATTTAAATGCGGCGCTCGAGATGCATCAGAAGGTTGCAGCTCAATCGCTTGACGCGTTACTCCGGGATCTTTCTAAAGTTCCGGAGGACATTCGTGCAGCAGTCCGAAATAGCGGAGGCGGGCACGCGAATCACACACTTTTTTGGACCAACATGAAGCCGCAGGGCGGGGGAGTGCCGACGGGTGCGCTCGCGGAGGTCATCACAACAACGTTTGGTGATTTTAAAAAATTTCAAGAATTGTTTTCCAAAGCAGCGCTTGGGCGATTCGGCAGCGGGTGGGCATGGCTCTCGTTTGGTGCGGGCAAGCTCGTCATCCACTCGACGGCAAACCAGGACTCACCACTCTCGGAAGGCCTCACGCCACTCCTTGCCTTTGACGTGTGGGAGCATGCGTATTATCTCAAATACCAAAACCGCCGCGCAGAGTATGCAGAGCAATGGTGGAACGTGGTGAACTGGGATGAGGTGGCCGAGCGGTACGCGAAAGTCGCCACAGTATAAGATTGTCATCCCGGCCCCAGAGCCGGGATCCATAACGCTCATCCTTGTCTTTTTTACGACTCAGGAGTACTATCGATCCAGGGTCGTTTTTGTTTGGTCTATACAACTTTTTCCAAATACAACAGGGGGAACCGTATGTCTATTGCCATGGCCGTTGCGCTCGAGAGTACTCCGCGAGGCATGCATAGCGAGGATTGCAGCTTGGTGTTGCCGGAGTGTGGTGTTTTTGCTGTTTTTGATGGCCTTGGGGGTGTGACCGACGGGCACATCGCTGCGGAGATTGCGCGAGACTGCATTGCAGCGTCCGCGTCACACTTGCCTGCGGTGCTTGGGCAAGAGACGATGTGCGAGATTATTTCTACGATGCTGCATGAAGCGACCAAAGCAGTCTATGCGCATGCTGTAGAGCACGGAAACGACGCGGCGACAACGGCATCGGTTTGCGTCCTCTCGCAAACGGCAGAGGGGGGGGTAATCGCAGGCATCGGGAATGTCGGTGATAGTCGTGTGTACACCATCGATTCACGCGGTGTCCTCGAGCAGGTGACACTCGACGACGGACCGATCCGTTGCTACGCCGGTTTGAGTGAACCAGAAATGCGCAAGCTTCAGAAGCGATTGAACAATGCAGTAAACGCCGAAGCGCTCACACGCAACGAACAGCGGTGGTTTGCCGAGCGACACATGATGAGCCAGGTGCTTGGCGACAAGGAGATTACGCCGCGGATCAGCATGCTGACGGTGCAGGATGGATGGACGATCATCCTAACGACGGATGGTATCCATGATAATCTCACAGATGATGAGATGGGGGAGATTCTTTGTGGGACACCGCATCCGAACGTCGCCGCTCGTATACTGATTACGCGCGCCGAGGAGCGGAGTCGTGAGTTTGGATTTCGCGCACATCGTGATGACATGACAGTTATTGTCATCGGATTTGGGAATCGCACGAACGCGGAATTGACGTCAGTTATTTCAGAAGGAGTTTCGGCATCGCGGGACAGCGGACGATTGAAGAAAGTGGAGTGATTCTTTCTGGAGGATCGCGCGCGGCTTCGGCGGCCGCAAGCATCCGGCAACTAGCAGATGTTCAGCGACATGGATGTCGCGCGAAGGAGCAGGGATACGGGGGACCCTGCTCTTTTTGATTCCTCGGCATTTTCACGAAGTGAGACTTCGTGAAGTGAGACTTTGTAAGATTTGCAATTTCATTCTTTTTCTGACACAATAAAGGACTTATGGTAGCCCCTCGACTCCGCTCGG
>JACQSD010000051.1 GCA_016206165.1 Candidatus Uhrbacteria bacterium | reverse complement strand
GTGCAAAAATCCCAAAAGGCGTACTCCTCATGGGCGCACCCGGAACAGGCAAGACGCTCCTCGCGAAAGCAGTTGCTGGTGAAGCAAAGGTGCCGTTCTTCTCAATTTCTGGATCAGAATTTGTGGAGATGTTTGTGGGTGTTGGTGCCGCGCGCGTCCGCGACCTTTTCCACCGTTCCCAAAAAAGTGCCCCGTGCATCATTTTTATTGATGAAATCGATGCCGTTGGGCGTCAACGCGGTGCTGGTATTGGTGGATCACACGATGAACGAGAACAAACGCTCAATCAAATTCTTGTTGAAATGGATGGTTTTGAACCGAACTCTGGGGTCATTATTATTGCGGCGACCAATCGTCCGGATGTGCTTGATCCAGCGCTCCTTCGCCCTGGCCGCTTCGATCGTCGCATTGTCATTGATGAGCCAGATATGCGTGATCGCAAGGCAATCCTCGATGTCCATGCGCGCAACAAACCGCTCGCACCCGATGTATCACTCCAACGCATCGCGGAGCGAACGCCGGGATTTTCTGGGGCCGACCTTGCGAACCTCTTTAATGAAGCGGCAATTCTCGCGGCACGCCGCAATAAAAAACGTGTCGAAATGGGAGAACTCCTCGAATCAATCGAGAAAGTACTTTTAGGGCCCGAGCGTAAAGGGCATGTGCTTTCTGATCATGAAAAAAAGATTACCGCATATCATGAGGCAGGGCATGCACTCGTTGCAAAATTCTCGAAACATGCGGACCCGGTGCATAAAATCTCGATCATCTCGCGTGGTCGCGCTGGTGGGTACACATTGAAACTCCCCATCGAGGATCGCCATCTCCGGCAACGTGCTGAATTTATTGCCGATCTTGCCGTATTCCTTGGCGGCTACGTTGCCGAGCAAGATATTTTTGGTGACGTGACAACCGGCGCCTCGAATGATCTGCACGAGGCAACACGCCTTGCACGCCGCCTCATCACCGAGTACGGCATGAGCCCCGCACTCGGCCCACGCACATTTGGAGAACGGGAGGAATTAGTCTTCCTTGGGCGTCAAATTCATGAGGAGCGTAATTACAGTGAGAAAACTGCGGAGGCCATTGATAAGGAGATGAGTAAATTTATCGCCGACGCAATGCGCACGGCGCGATCGATTATCAAAAACGAGCGTGCATACCTCGAAAAAATTGTGGCAATACTCATGGAAAAAGAAACGATCGAAAAAGAGGAGTTCGAATCAATTTTTTCGCCACCAAAGCACGCGAAAAAAAATCCTGTACCAAACCTGAAAATGAACACTCCTCCTCAAAGTATACCCGCAGCACCTCGAGCAACAACCCATGAACGATTCCATGGGCCATTACAACCGACGATTGCTTCAAAACCAGCAAGTCAATGACGACTGTTTTTCGCCCCATCCTTAAGAATAGTATTGTCACCCTTATCCATGCGCCATCGCTCATCCTTTTTGGTGCAGTGGTGGCATTGTTCGGCGTTCTTCGAGCGCCATTGACCGCAGCCGGCTGGCCAAATTTTTTTACACGAGCGCTCATGGAGCGTTGGGTAACACAAGAAGAAACAACAAATGCACTCCTCCGAGGAGCACCGTTGTCCTGGAAGACGGCGACCACGGACCTCATCCGCATTGCACAAACTGATACGTGGGGTTTTGTGGGGCTTGCGTTTGTCTTCACGATCGCCATCCTAGTTCTCATTGTACTGCTCTATGTTCTCCCGCGTTCGGTAGCTGCACTCATCGTTGCCGGGCGTTTCGTACAAACACGGGAACGCTATACCATACGCCGTGCGTGGAATGCCGGAAAGACAGCATGGAAAGCAGTTGGATTTTTCATCCTCATCACACAACTGCTCCCATGGGTGATCCTCCTCGTTGCCCCACAAACCGCAAAAACAACTACGGCTGGATGGGACATTGTTGCGCTCATCCTTACCTTCCTTCTTACTGCGTTCATGATCTACGGTACGCTGTATCGCATCATCGGTGAGTATACATGGGGAGAAGCGCTCCGCGCCGGCATCACGCGTCTCCGAACGCGTCTCGGCACGACCATCGAATTGACACTCCTTATGTTCGGGACCGATGTTGTAGGGATTGCGCTCCTCACCATTCTTGGGGCAATCGCGATCGTCCCTTTCCTTCTGCTCCTCATCATTGTTTGGGCACTCCAATGGGGAACACTCTTCACATGGATTCTGCTCTTCCTTTTTCTATTCCTCATCTTCTATTCGTTCTTTTCCGTGGCAACGCTGATGAGCTTTAACTATCTCCTCTGGATCAATCTCTTCTATATATGTGAAGTCGTAGAGGAGACGAGCTTCACCGCGCGATGTTTCCACGCATTCCAGCAATGGTGGAAGCGTCGACGCCATCGCGTATCCGCTCCATGACAACCGCTCCCGCATCATCAACACAAAATCCGCAAGCACAATTTCAAGCGAAGATGGCGGATATTGCATCAAAAGCAGCGGAACGGCATGCACAAGCACTTGCCGAACGGCTCGGTCTCGGATATATCCAGCTCGAACATTTTCCAATTACACCAGAAGCGCTCGCATTAATTGCTGAAGGAGATGCGCGCGCATGGAATGTCGTTCCCATCTATCGAACGATCAATTCCATTCGTGTTGCGGCATTCAACCCAGAACTTCCCGAGGTGCAGGCGCTCATCGCTACCTTAAATGCAACATACCATGCACCGGTTGAAGTACTCGTGACATCCGAAGCAAGTCTTGAGCGCTCATGGAAATTATATGCAACGCTCCCCAAAATACGTGAAATAAAAACTGGTCTCACGATCAGCGAAGCAGACCTTGCACACTATACACAATCAATACAGTCGTTCCATGATCTCCATGATCAACTCCAAAAAGTCTCAACCACAGAACAAGTGACACTCGTGATCGCCGGCGCAATGCAAACACGTGCATCGGATATTCACATTGAAGCGGCAGAAAAAGAAGTTCTCGTTCGCTACCGTATTGATGGCATGCTCCATGATGCTGCGACGCTCCCGAAAGAAGCATGGAAGCAACTCATTGCACGATTAAAATTGCTCGCAACCCTGAAACTCAATGTGATGAGCCAACCACAGGATGGACGGTTCACGATCGAGGCTTCCGCCGGCAATATCGATGTTCGTGTATCCACATTGCCAACCGCATTCGGTGAATCTGTGGTGATTCGATTGCTCATGTCAAATATTTCGGGATATGCATTCGAAGATCTCGGGGTTCGTGGGATCGCATATGAACAGTTAAAGAAAGAAATCGAGCGCCCGAATGGCATGATTATCACGACAGGCCCGACAGGTTCCGGAAAAACAACGACGCTCTATGCAATTGTTAATAAATTGAATCGGCCAGAGGTAAAAATTATTACGATCGAAGATCCGATCGAATACCATCTCAAGGGCATCAATCAAAGTCAGGTCGACCCACGAAAGGGGTACACGTTTGCCGAGGGAATGCGATCAATTGTTCGACAAGATCCTGATGTTGTTATGGTTGGTGAAATCCGCGATCTCGAAACTGCAGAAACCACGATTCAAGCGGCGCTCACTGGACACCTCGTGCTATCAACCATCCATACGAATAGTGCTGCAGGATCCATCCCCCGGCTCCTTTCACTCGGCGCAAAACCGTTTCTCGTTGCTCCAGCATTAAATGCAATGATTGGACAACGGCTCGTCCGCCGCATTTGTACTGACTGCAAAGAAGTGATGACGCTCGCTGAAGATGCGCTCGAGCGCGCAAAAAAAACGCTCGAGACACTCTCCCCTGCATCAGGATCCACCGTTGACTGGGCAACAGCAAAATTCTATCGCGGGAAAGGATGCGATGCCTGTCAAAATCTTGGATATAAGGGCCGCATTGGTATCTATGAAATTATGGTCATGAATAAAGAAATTGAAAAACTGATTCTCTCGGGCAGCGCTTCGGAATACGATTTCCAAGATGCAGCAATGAAAGTAGGAATGGTGACAATGATCCAAGATGGACTCTTGAAAGCACTCGATGGAATCACGACGGTGGATGAAGTCTTCCGCGTGTCAGAATAACAAAGGCCCCACTCTCCTAACCAATGTCTCCCTCTCCTTACAGGAGAGGGCCCCTGGCGGGCCGAGCTGGCGCAGGCCCAGGGAGGGGTGAGGTTTTGGGTGAGGTTCTCTGATGAGGTGAAATTGAAAACCGGCGGAGCGAACGCTCGACGCCGGTTTTTTGCTGCCTCTCGCAGCAGAAATCTACGTTGTAGGGGTGATTGTCGTCGTGGAGCCCTGCTCAACGACACGATTCCGCGTCTCGTTCGATTCATGAGGACGAGGTTTGAAGTTGAGTTCTGTGAGTCGTTGAATCAGCCATGCTGGCTCCACCGGCTCTTCGACCGCCTGCGTGGCAGGCATGCCGTGGAGTGCACCCTGTTGACCTCGTGGAACGATCACGAGTAGAGGAGTCAAGCGGGCCGTTCCTGACCAGACGAACCCATTGAATTGACGATACCCCGTCGACACGGCCGTAACTACAACAAGGGCATCCTCTAAGGAGTCAACACCGTCAATGATGACGTAATCGAACGCCGTGTCTCGCATCGTGTGTCCGGCACCTTGTGCGCCATTCGCAGTTACTACATGAATGCTCGGAAATTCAGAGCGAATCATGCCAGCGAGCGCCTGTGCCCGGTGCCCTTCACCGCCACAGGAGACAATGCAGATGGAATTTTTCGGCATCCCACTTGCCCCTTTCGTTAATAAAGGCCAAACAAAAAAAGCGAACAACGATTAGTGTATCGGATTCGACATTAATGTCAAGACCCGCTCGTCTTTCCTCTTACTAAACTGAAACCGAATCCATTGCACATGCTTTTGGGGAAACATTTTTTTTACCTTCTCCGCCCATTCTATGAGCACGACCGTATCAGGCCGTCCCAAATACTCTCCGAGCCCAATGTCAACTAGTTCCTGCGCGTCATGAACCCGATACGCGTCCACATGGACTAAACATTTGACACCTGACACCTGACCTTTGACATTGTAAGTCTTCATGAGTAAAAAAGTTGGGCTGCTGACAACTCCGCGGACACCAAGTGCTTTTGCAAACGCCTTCACAAACACCGTCTTCCCTGCTCCAAGTTCCCCCTGCAACGCAAACACATCGCCACCATGCGCCGCCAGAGCAATCTCGGATGCAATCTTTTGAGTTTCTTTGAGTGAGTGAACAATGTGCCGCATAATGAATGAAAAGAATAATCGGTAGCCGCAGGCTTCAGCCTGCGATCCACTGCGCACCCTAAAGGGTGCGGCTACCTATAGCTACAAAGACAAATTCGGATCCACCGTGAGCGAGGCCCATGGTTTTGGTTTTGCAAAAAATCCAGCAACAGCGATCATTGCCGCGTTGTCGGTGGTGTATTGAAGCTCGGGGACGGAATACTGTACCTGCGGAAGTTCTTGCGCGAGTGCCGCGCCAAGATCGTTTCGCAGTTGTCGATTTGCTGCCACGCCGCCACCAAGCATTACTGTTTTCACTTTATATTTTTTTGCTGCCACCACGGTTTTATGTACAAGCACATCCACAATCGCCTGTTGCACCGACGCACAGATGTCGTTACATTGTGATTCTGTGATTCTGTGTTTCCGTGCTTTGATGTAATACATCACCGACGTTTTGAGGCCGCTAAACGAAAAATCTAAACTCTCCTTGCCAAGCATAGCGCGTGGAAATTTGATTGCGTTCGGGTTGCCTTTGGCAGCCAAACAATCAATCGCGGGGCCTCCCGGATATCCAAGCCCGAGCATCTTTGCAACCTTATCAAACGCCTCCCCTGCCGCATCATCAATCGTCTGCCCCACGAGTTGGAATACTCCGTGCCTGCGCATCAACACCAACTCTGTATGTCCTCCACTCACCAGC
>JACQSD010000002.1 GCA_016206165.1 Candidatus Uhrbacteria bacterium | reverse complement strand
TCCTCATGCACTTTGTTGTTGGTACTGTTGCCTTTTGGTTCGAAGAGGGATTCGCAGTATCGAGCATGTTCATGTATGTGTTTGGACTGTTTTCCGGCGACTTTGCCCCACTTGCACTTCTCCCCAATTGGCTGCACACGATTGCAAATATCCTCCCGTTTCAGTACGTGCTCAATTTTCCGCTGCAGATTTATCTTGGCAATGTGGACGCGATCACATTCGCGACGCACATGACACGTGCCTTGCTATGGTGCGGAGGACTCTATGTGATTTATCGTATTCTTTGGGCGCGTGGGGTCTATCAATTTAGCAGTGTCGGGAGGTAATTATGACGCGATACATTCGCCTTGCATTGCTGTTCTGGAAGCAGTCAATCATTCGTGAAATGGAGTTCCCAAAAAACTTCTGGTTTGTTGTGTTCACGAATGGTGCCCATTTTGCAACGCAATTGCTTTTTGTAGAGATTCTTTTCTCACATACGAGCGCACTTGCGGGTTGGTCAAAACCATCAGCACTCGTCTTTCTGGCAACGTGGGGCATTGTGACGAGTATCCTGCTCTTGCTTTGTGAAAATAGTTTTGTTGATTTTGGGGATGATGTACATTCAGGACAGTTTGATTTCCACCTGCTCCGTCCGATCGACGCGCAATTTATTATTTCAATACGTCGATTGACATTGAGCCACATCGGAGAACCATTTTTTTATCTCTGTGTTCTTGGTGTACTCGTTTTCAAGGGGATGATCACATTGTCACTCCTTGGAGTCGCTGGGTATGTGCTGCTGCTCATTCTTGCAATGATTGTTGGATATCACATATGGATTGCGTTCACGACAGCAATCTTCTGGACGCCATATATTGACCACTTCAATTTTTTGTTTATGACGGTCGCTTCGATCGCGCGTTACCCACTTGAAGTGTACGGCGTCGCAGCGAGGCTTGTTTTTCTTACGGTAATGCCGATCGGTCTTATGGCTGCACTGCCAGCAGAATTTCTCCTCGGTGTCGGCAGCTGGCAGGGGATTGTGTACGCGATCGTTATGACGCTCATCATTACTGTACTCACGCGCATCTGGTGGCGCTTTGCACTCCGGCATTATGCAAGTGCATCCAGTTAAAGTGACAGAAGGACCTTCTGTACAAATGCTATGCGAAAGTATTGGTTTATCTTCAAAATGGAACTGACGCAGCTCATGGAGCTCCGTCTTGATTTTTGGGTGAAGTGGTTGACTTCACTGCTTATTGTCATCATGAACTATTTCGTATGGACCACGGCGTTTGCATCAGGAAAAAGTTTTGGTGGCTACGCGTTGGAGTCGATCGTTGCATATTTTATCACAACCTCATTTCTGTATAACGTCATACTGATTCATCGTCAGGAACTTATTAGCCGCGATATTGTTGAAGGGGGATTGTCAACACTCCTCGTTCGCCCATTGAGTTATCCGCTGCAGATATTCTGTCGTGCGATGGTCAGCCGCATCGTATACACTGCAATCGGCGCAGTGTTGATATACATTGTCTCGCTTTTTATTATTCAATTCCCAATGCCAGCGCCACAAAATATCGCGCTTGGCATTCTTGCAATTTTATTTGCGACCATCCTCTATACCTGCTTTGATTTTTCCCTCGGCATCCTATCGTTCTGGCTTGCACGGAGCAATGGACCACGCTGGATATTCAGCACCATTGGCATGCTCGCATCCGGTATCATGTTCCCGATCGATCTTCTCCCATCGTGGCTCGAAAAAATCCTCTTTGCAACACCGTTCCCGTACATTATTTACTTTCCAGCAAGTGTTGTTGTTGGGCATTTCGACAGTACATCGCTCACGCAGGGGATGCTCGCTGGATTTTTTTGGTCCGTCGTACTCATCATACTCACCGCTACGGCGTGGCGCCGCGGCATCCGCACGTTTGATGGATCTGGGATATGAAACTCTATTATCGGTTACTCGTACAATTTATGGGCAAGGGGTTCATGTTTGTTGCTGTTCATCCGCTTGATTTTTGGATGTACTTAGTCGGCAAGATAATTCGCATGGCTTTCTTTTTCGTATTTATTTTTTCGATATTTCGTGTGGCACCAGAATTTGCCGGATATAATTTTGCAACAGGAATACTAATCTTTGTCACGTACAACTTCATTGATATTCTTTCGCAGACTTTCTTTTTTCGTGGACTCTATCACCTCCAGGAATTGGTCAGGCGTGGTACATTTGATCGTGCGCTTACATATCCAATCTCTCCGCTTTTTTATACGGCGTTTCGAATGCCAGACCCAATGGACTTCATCTCACTTGTACCAGTGCTTATGCTCCTTGGGTGGGCTTTGACACAGTTCGCACAATTGCTTACGCCGCTTGCCATACTTCTTTATATCCTCCTTGTCGCAAATGGATTACTCATTGCGTTTGCGCTCTGTACCTTCCTTGCCTCGCTCACTTTCTTTACGCAGGAAATGGAGGGTGTCTGGTGGTTTTATCGCTATGCAGTTCAAGTGGGGCGGTATCCAGTTGAAATTTTTCGCTCTCCCTTTCAGTTCATCCTTACTTGGGTCATTCCGCTTGGCGTGATGATCACATTTCCTTCTCGGGCGCTTCTTGGTATACTGTCGTGGCAGTTCGTTGGCGGAGCATTGGTGCTTAGTGCTTTATTATTTTACGTCGCCTTGTCATTCTGGCGATTTGCACTCCGGAGGTACTCAAGTGCCTCGTCATAACTATGAGATGTAGAATAATCGGTAGCCGCAGGCTTTAGCCTGCGTTCCATTGCGCAACCTAAAGGTTGCGGCTACCATCGTTTTGATTTATCTACTGTCTTAATATGTCAATCATTGAGGTAAAAAAACTATCGAAGACCTATACCTATCACCGCAAGGCGCCGGGGCTTTGGGCGTCGGTGAAGAGTTTGTTTCATCGCGAAAAACTCTACACGCACGCGGTGAAGGACATTTCCTTTTCTGTGGAAGAGGGGGAGCTTGTTGGGTTTTTAGGGCCGAATGGAGCAGGGAAGACGACAACTCTGAAGATGCTCTCCGGTATTTTGTATCCGACTGGAGGAGAAGCACGGGTGCTTGGGTATGTGCCGTGGGAACGTCGCAAAGAATATCAGAAGCAATTCGCCATTGTCATGGGGCAGAAGAATCAATTGTGGTGGGATTTACCTGCGATGGAGAGTTTTATTTTGAATAAAGAAATCTATGAGGTGCCGGAAAAACAATTTCGCACAACACTCGATGAGCTCGTTGATCTTCTCGACGTCCGTGATATTCTTGATGTACAGGTGCGGAAGCTCTCGCTTGGGCAGCGGATGAAGTGTGAATTAATTGCCGCACTGCTGCATGCGCCGCGCGTCCTCTTCCTTGATGAACCAACGATTGGATTGGATGTCGTCTCGCAGCAAAACATGCGCGAGTTTATCAGGAAGTATAACGCGCTGAAGAAAACAACGATCCTCTTGACATCACATTACATGGAAGACGTCGAGGCACTCTGTAAGCGGGTCATTATTATCAATCATGGGCAGATTATTTATGATGGGCTCCTTGCTGATCTCGTTGACAAATATGTGGATCATAAAATCATCACCGTGAGTTTTAAGAAAGAAGTGCAGAAGAAGGACCTGGAGAAGCTTGGTGAGATTCGAGAATATAAACCGCAGTACGTGGTCCTTGAGATTAAGAATGATCACGTGCGCGAGCGCGCGGCAAAGATTCTCACCACAATGCCGGTGGACGATATTTTGATTGACGAAGCGCCAGTCGAGGAAGTTATTCGTAAAATTTTTGAGGAGGTCGCACCAAGGAAATAACACAGCGATCCCCCTCTTAAGATTAAGAGGGGATAGGGGAGTTATGAAATATTGACATCCACCGTTTTTTCCTCTACGCTACCGACTGGAGATATTCTAGTCGGTCTTTATTTGGAGAGAGAACCATGCGTATTCCGCCAGTGAGCACAAACGCCCTCACCGGCGTTGGGAAATCTGCTCCAGTCCTCGAGGATCAGGAGGCACAGCGCGGCCCCACAAAGGTATCCGCGCCGGTCTCCGCGGTCGGAACCCCAGGCGCAAAGGTAATCGCGGACGACAAGGAGGCACGCGCACTCAAGGCACAGCAGGATGAGATAGATCGCCAAGAGGGGATCGGCACCATCCTCGACGTCCGCGCCTAACATTCTGGCGTGGCCAGCTACATCCCTGTGTAGTTGGCGCGACCTGAGTACTGCGGGTGTCCGCAGCGGGTTGCTTCACCTCTCCCCGGTGACACGCCAGGCCATAAGCCCGCACCGATGTCGGTTCCACAATGTGGAATCGCCGGTGCGGGTGTTTTATTTGTATAATTTTTGGTACACTATCTAAAACCTCACCCCTCCCTGGGCCTGCGCCAGCTCGGCCCGCCTTCGGCCCCTCTCCTGCGAGGAGAGGGAAATCGCTATGATCGATCTCTCCATCATTATTGTCAGCTGGAATGTCCGTGCACTCCTCGAGAAGTGCTTGCGATCGATTGAGCAAGACCTCACCCCCACCCTCTCCTCAAAGGAGAGGGAGTTTACTTTTGAAGTTTTTGTTGTTGACAATGCATCGACGGATGGAACAGTGGGATGGCTCACGAATTATGAATTAGGAATTAGGAATAATACCAACGATTGGTTGCATAATTCGCTATTCATAATTCTTAATTCGCAAAACAAAGGTTTTTCCGCAGCCAACAACCAGGCTATCGAACAGTCAACAGGGGAGTATGTGCTTTTACTGAATCCGGATACGGAGCTTAAACCTTACCCTTGGACCTCACCCCTCCCTGGGCCTGCGCCAGCTCGGCCCGCTTTCGGCCCCTCTCCTGCGAGGAGAGGGGGAAACTGGCAAGGAGAGGGAACATTAGGGTCAATGATCGCGTTCATGCAATCGCATCTACGATGTGGGGTGCTTGGTCCGAGACTTTTAAACACGGATGGTTCACTCCAACGAAGCATTCGTCGTTTCCCCGATGCGTGGTCACCAACGCTCATGTCGCTCGGCATGACTCCAAAAAAATACCTCGCGCTTCATATTGATTATGCGAAACCACAGATAGTGGATCAGGTCATGGGTGCATGTCTACTCACTCGCCGAAGTGTTATTGAGAACATTGGTATGCTCGATGAACGATTCTTTATTTGGTTTGAGGAAGTTGATTTTTGCAAGCGCGCAAAGGATGCAGGATGGGAGGTGTGGTATACGCCCGATGCAGCGGTCATGCACCACGGCGGGCAAAGCTTCGCTCAGGCGATGACATTGAAAAAACAATGGTGGTTTTCACGAAGCTTACTCCACTATTTCTGGAAGCACCGGCAATTCGGCGCATTTATTGTGAATCTCATTACTACTCCAGTACGTCTCCTCATAAGCATTTTTTTATGATATACTAGGTGTGGACAATCATCGTCCTTATAAAGGTCGAATGGGTATAACCCATAATTTTTCTATAGATATCGGACACATAGTTCCCTAAATCACATGTGAGGGAACTCTGCGTCGGACGTCACCAAAAATAAATTATGACAAATACGAACATTGAAAGTTGGTGGAATGTACTCCAGGATTCGTTTCGTTCTATCGGCCTTCGCATTGTTGACTTTCTTCCGAATTTTCTTGCCGCCGTTATTGTCTTCGTCATCGGGCTCCTTGTCGCCGTTGCGCTTGGCCACCTTGTCCGCAAGGTCGTCGAGCTTCTCCGCGTCGATGAAGCGCTTGACCGATTACAACTCCGCGATGCATTTCGACGCGCGGGAGTACCCTTGAATGTCGCAGCGCTTTTGGGCTGGCTCGCAAAATGGTTCCTCATTGTTGTGTTCCTCATCGCTGCAGCTGAAATCCTGAATCTCAAAGCGATTGCAGAGTTCTTGAACCAGGTTGTTGACTACATACCGAATGTCGTCATCGCGATTATCGTTCTTCTTATTGGAACACTGGTCGCGAACTTCGTCCGTGATGTTGTTGAACACTCGGTGACCGCAGCACAGCTCCACTCCGCGGTATTTATCGCCGGGCTTGCAAAGTGGGCGGTATTTGTATTCAGCTTCCTCGTTGCACTCGAGCATCTCAATATTGGGACGGAAATTACTGCAACACTCTGGACAGGGCTCGTTGGTATGCTTGCGCTCGCTGGTGGCCTCGCCTTTGGCCTTGGTGGGAAAGAGCATGCATCGCGCGCGATTGATCGGCTCCGTAAGGATATCTCTGGTTGATTGAAAAAAAATTCATTGTGTGATGTAATAAACGACTCCCGCAAAATGCGGGGGTCGTTTACGCATTGCTATGAAAAAACTCACGCGCTATCGAATTTACGAAATGATCCCTGGCACACTCACGTGGGCAACGCTCATTGGCGCGCTGCTCTTGAGTTTTATTGCACCACTCCTTGCAATGTACCTCATCATTCTTTTTGATCTTTATTGGTTGCTTCGTGTCCTCTATTTCGTATTCTATCTCTTCATCTCATGGCGCCGATACCGCACTGATGTCGCCATTGATTGGCATGCACGGCTGCAATCATTTTCACACCTCGTTATGCAGCATGGCGATGATCGACGGTCGTGGCAAGGCTATTATCATCTCATTTTTCTTCCGACATATAAGGAACCGCTCGAGGTGCTTGAATCAACATTTGAAGGGTTGGCCCGTACTGCGTACGCGCACAACAAAATGATCATTGTTCTTGCTGGAGAGGAGCGCGACGAGCAGCAATTTCGAAAGCATGCAGCCCTTCTTAAAAAACGGTACGCACAACACTTTGCAGATTTCCTCGTGACCGTACATCCACAAGATCTTCCAGACGAAGTGCCGGGAAAGGGATCAAATCTACACTGGGCAGGGTATGAAGCACAGAAGCTTGTTGACCGCATGGGGATCTCCTATGCGCAGGTGATTGTATCCGCATTTGATATTGATACCGTCGTGCATCCACAATATTTCGCGTATCTCACGTATCGGTACATGACGCATCCAAATCCCACACGATCATCTTTTCAACCTGTTGCCCTCTACAACAACAACATGTGGGATTCGCAAGCGCTTGTTCGCGTCGCGTCATTCGGAACAACATTTTGGCTGATGACTGAACTCGCGCGCCCCGATCGACTTTTTACTTTTTCCTCGCACAGCATGAGTTTCCAGGCGCTCGTTGATATTGGCTTTTGGGAAAAACGGATTGTCACGGAGGACTCGCGCATTTTTTTGCAATGTTTCCTCCGCTACGATGGCGACTATGTGGTGACGCCGCTCTACATTCCTGTATCAATGCATACGGTGACCGTGGAAAGCCGATGGCGGAGCCTTGTCAATTTGTACAAACAACAGCGGCGGTGGGCATGGGGGGTTGAGCATTTCCCATATATGCTCCATCATTTTCGACACAATCACAATATTCCGTGGAGAAAAAAAATAAAATATATTTGGAATCTTGGGGAAGGCATGTACTCATGGGCAACAGCGCCGCTCCTCATTTTTCTCCTCGGTCAGGTGCCACGTCTTGCGGTGACCCCGGAACTCGAGAGCCAGATTCTGTATCAGAATGCGCCCGCGATGTTGAGTATTCTCGTTAATGCGGCTGCGGTCGGCATCCTTGCGTCCGCGATGGTGAGCCTCCTCCTGCTTCCCCGTCGCCCAGAAAAAAAACCAACGATGGTGTGGCTCGTCATGATCCTTCAATGGGCGCTCCTCCCGGTGACCCTTGTTTTCTTTGGTTCAATCCCTGCAATCGACGCACAAACGCGCCTCATGATCGGCAAGCCACTCGGCTTCTGGGTGACGGAAAAGAAAAAGAAGGCAGCTGCAATTGAACACGAAGCCCACATTCCCGCCTAATTCCATTCTAATGTTCTCAAGAACATTAGAATGATTTTGTGAGGTGTGGTATACTCCTGCACTATGGCATCCCTCGATAAAAAAAGCTATCATCCATTAGAGCGTCTCGTTCGCGGATTCGCCAACCATCGACGTATTGAGATACTCGTGCTCCTCGAGAAGGTCCCCGAGCTTTCTGTGATTGAGATTGCAGAAAAATTGAGGATCAATATGAAGACCGCGTCCGAGCACACGCGGCGTCTCGCCATCGCTGGCCTCGTCCTCAAGCGTTCGGACAACGCACACGTACGTCACAAGTTGACTGAGCGTGCAGCTATCATTCTCAAATTCTTGAGAACATTAGAATGAAATTCGGGAGGATGATTATTGATACTATTTATTCTCTATCATCGAGCACACAAACTCGATCGGCGATCATTATGAAACACGCTATACTCCGAATCAATATCATGGCGCTGCTTATCCTTTTTCTCACAAGCATCCTTGCCCCGCAGTTGAAGGTACGTCCGGAGCCTCCGCAGCTTCCACAGCCGAAGCCGCCAATCGAGTATCGCCCAATTCGTGTATTGACACCAACACCGAATATGGACGTCTATTCACCACTCACGATACGCGGTGAAGCGCGAGGATTTTGGTTTTTTGAGGGATCATTTCCTGTACGAATCGTCGACAGTAGTGGAAAAGAACTTGGGCAGACAATAGCACAATCATCGGCCGACTGGATGACCGATGACTATATTCCGTTTGAGGCGACACTTCAATTTTCGACGCCAAAAACAAGTGGGCCACTCACATTAATTTTAGAGAAGGACAATCCATCAGGGCTGCCACAGCATGCGGACAGTATAAAGATTCCTCTCCAATTCAAGGACAACTACAACTGGGTGAAGGTTTATTTCCAAAATGAGAAAAAAAATCCGAATGTCATTGATTGTGCGAAAGTCTTTCCTGTAATGCGACCAGTTCCAAAGGCTGAAAAAGCCATAGCACGTGCTGCGCTCGGGCATCTTATTGGTGGGCCAGACGAAGCGGAGTTGAGTTATGGATATTTCACCGCAATCCCCGCGGATGCAGGAATTAATAAACTCACCATTGTCAATGGAGTTGCCTACGCGGATTTCAATGATCGATTTAATTTTCAGGTCGGTGGCTCATGTCAGATAGCAACCATTCGCGCACAGGTTGAAGAAACTTTGAAGCAGTTCCCGTCTGTGAAAAGCGTCGTGATATCCGTCAATGGACAGACAGAACTTATATTGGAACCATAATGAGGATTTCTGTCACTGCAAAACCACGAGCACATGCGATGTCGGTTGTAAAGATTGATGACACACGGTATGTTGTCGCTGTAAAAGAGCCGCCGATTGATGGGCGGGCAAATACTGCGATCGAGATCGCGCTCGCGGATTATTTTCATGTTGCGCCATCCCGTGTTTGTATTGTTTTTGGCCACACGAGCAGACAGAAGGTTATAGAGATTATCGGCGTATGATGGCACCTCACCCTAACCTCGTGATTAGTCTTGTAACATGGAACTCGGCACGAGATCTACCGGCGTGTCTTGCGGCGATTCAAGCGCAGACATTTCAGAATTTTCAACTTGTGATTGTTGATAATGCGTCGACGGATGGCACACAGCAGCTGGCTACTAGCAACTGGCAACGAGCGTTTCATTCCGCAATTGCCGGAAGCCAGAGGCCAGAAGCCAGGGGCGTTCACGTCATTCAGAATGCCGTGAACCGTGGCTACGCTGGCGCGCATAATCAGGCGATTCGTTGGGCACGCGAACACGGAGCAGAATTTGTGCTCGTATTAAATCCAGATGTCGTTCTTGCGCCAGATGCGATTGCGAGTATGATAGGCGCAATGGAGCAGCATCCTCGCGCTGCAAGTATTGGGATCCCACTACTTCGTAGTGATGGAACGATTGATTCACTTGGACTTGCAATCGGATGGGGTGGTCGATTCTACGAACGTGGTGTAGGAGAGGAATATAAGGTTGCCCCTCGACAAGGCTCGGGGACTACCAATGAACAAGTACTTGGTATTTCTGGTGCCTGTGCTATGTACCGTCTTGCTGCACTTGAAGATGTCGCGTATGATACGGCTACCGGGCGACAATATTTTGATGAACGCTTTTTTGCGTATAAAGAAGATATTGATTTGGCTCTACGGTTCCGAGTGAGGAAATGGGAGGCGTGGCTCACGCATCGATCACACGCTCAACATGGGCGCGCAGTCGCGGACGCGTCGCGAGGAGTAGTCGCATTGCAGTACCGCGGACGCGCACAACGATCGCCACAGCGATCATACCTATCGTATCGAAATCATCTCTACATTCTGAAGAAGCACTGGCGTTCAATACCGGCATCGTCCATTACGATTATATTGTATGAACTTGGCAAGGTAGTTTACGCTCTTATACGAGAGCCACGGTTATTAAAAGCGTGGAAAGAATTCATTAATTTCCGAGTTTCCTAATTTCATGTCTCCAAAATTCTCCATCATCATCCTCAACTATCGTTCGCCCGGACTTACCAAATATTGTGTCCGTGGCGTGCTTGGGCTTGGACTTGCCATGCCGTACGAAATTATCATCGTCGACAATGCATCAGGCGATCACAGTATCCCATATCTCACTGAAGCATTTCGTTCTCTCGAGCATGTTCGCATCATCGCGGAGCCCGAGAATCGTGGATATGCCGCAGGAAACAATAGGGGAATAGAGAAGGCAAAAGGTGAATACATTCTCATTCTCAATCCAGACATTCTTGTTCTCCCCGGTGCAATTGAGGCACTCCTCGCCGCGCACGAGAAGCATCCAAATGCAGCAGTGATCGGACCACAACTCTTGAACCCTGATCGCACTGTCCAATACTCGTGCTATCGTTTTCCAAATACACTTGTTCCAGTCTATCGCCGCACGATTCTTGGGCGCCTTCCATTCGCGCAGTCAACACTTGATTGGTATCTCATGAAGGACTGGGATCATTCTACGGAGCGTACGGTCGAATGGATTCTTGGCGCATGTCTTTGTTTTCGGAGAAATACACTCGATCGCATTGGTATGTTTGATGAGCGGTTCTTTCTTTACTTTGAGGATGTCGACTGGTGCAGACGCGCCTGGGATGCAGAGCACCCGGTACTCTATTGGCCGCATGCGCGCATGATTCATTATCATCAACGGCAATCCGCGGGGAGTGCTTTCTGGTCACTCATGACAAACTCGGTCGCGCGTGCACATGTACGGAGCGGCATGAAGTATTTTTGGAAATATCGATCATTGGAACCAAAACGACTTTCCGCAACGCATGCGCCAACAGCCATTGTACAGGAACACACGACAGCGCCACATGTCTATGAACTTTCTCGCACAGTACAACGATAGCCCGCAACCCGTGCAACAAGTGATCGCGCGACGAACGCCGCGTCGGCGATGGTTTTTTTTATCTCTTGCAATTGGAATTGCATTTGTCATCCTGGGGGGATGGGTTGGACTTATTGTCCGTGATGCGGTGCGTTCAGGATACACCGCGTATGAAGCGACGATGACGAGCATTTCCTCGCTTCAACAAAAAAATTTTGACGACGCGCATACACACGCTCGTCGCGCGGCAGACGCATGGAAAATTGTAGGGAGTACACTGGACCGTATTCGCTGGATCCGTTGGGTTCCGTTCATCGGAACATACAGGAATGCAGGCGAGGATGTTGCTGATGCAGGGTTCTTCTTTTCCACTGCGCTTGCCGATGGTATTACGCTCGCCGAACAACTCCGCGAGCCCCTTGGATCACTTGAATCATCAATTGATTTTACAAAACTTCCACGTGAGGATCGCCGCACTGTCCTCGGCGCACTCGTGGAAACTCCGGAGCGCATCCGAACGATTCGATCAAATCTCATTGCGGGTATTGACCATTTTGATCGTGCGCGCATCGTTCTTCCTGATCGATTTGTTCCAAAACGTTTGAGTGAGGCTCGTGAGAAGTTAGGGGTGCTCGAGCGCGCGCTTGATGAATTTGAGGACCTTGCGACCATCCTTCCTGACTTCGCTGGTTATCCAGAGCCATCGGTATCCCTATTTATTTTTCAAAACAATGACGAGCTCCGTCCATCAGGAGGATTTATTGGGGCATATGGTCTCCTCCACATGGACAGCGGTGCGATTACGTCACTGCGAACCGATGATGCGTACCGCCTTGATAACGGTGTACCAAAAAATATAACACTCCCACCATCCCCAGCTCCCATCCGGAGATACTTAGGCGTGAAAAAATTCTTCTTTCGTGATACAAACTGGTCGCCAGATTTTCCAACAAGTGCAACACAACTACTCACTTCCTATTCGCGCGAGGTGCGGACTGGGGCAAATCCACGTGGCGTTATTGCAATCACTCCGACAGTAATCGAGCGTATCATGCAATTTACTGGTGGAGTGACGATTGACGGTATTACATTTACGCCTGAGAATGTCACCGATGTTCTTGAATACGATGTGGAGCATGGCTTCGCAAAGCGTGGCATTTCACTCGAGGATCGAAAAGTTATTATTGGAAAATTGACGGAGGAATTGGTTGCCCGATTGCACCGTATTCCAGTGAAGGATACCCCTGACCTTCTCAATGTACTGAAAACTGCGCTTGAGGAGAAGCAAATTATGGTCTATCACACCGATGCGAAAATCCAACAGCAGGTGACAGAACGAGGATGGAGTGGGTCATTTCCACGCAACGCCCCAGCACTCTTTTCTGTCGTCGACGCAAACCTTGGAAGCTTGAAGACAGACCAGGTGATGGAACGCAGGCTTGATATTCGTGTCGACTACACGACATCGCGTCCGCGCGCCCGAGTGACTATGACCTACCACAATCGGGGGCAATTCACATGGAAGACGACACGCTACCAAACGTACACGCGTCTCTACGCTCCAGAGGGGAGTACACTCGTCGAGGGCGATGGGTTTATGGATCGATCGCGTTCAACGCAGCCAGGAAAAATTGATGTCGGAGACGAGCTTGGATATGCAGTATTTGGTGGGTTTATTGCCATTGAGCCGGGCGAAGAACGATCACTCACATATACCATTGATCTCCCCAAACGCGCTGATCCGAATGTTCGTGCGCCCGTTGATATCGTGATACCAAAGCAAGCGGGGACAATTGCGGTTCCCTTGACGCTCACACTCCGCTTTGGTACACCAGTGAGAGCAGCAACCCCGGCGGAGGACGCTTCGCAATGGGGCGACTCGACCTATACAATTCAGACAGACCTTCGGACGGACAGAAAATTCTCGGTATCATTTTAAATCATCTCATGTTCTCCTCCAAAATTGCCATTGACCTCGGAACGACAAACATTCGTGTCTATCGCATGAAGAGTGGTATTGTCATTAACGAGCCATCCGTGGTTGCAATATCGCTTGTCGATAAAAAAATCCTTGCCGTTGGGGAAGAAGCAAAAGAAATGATTGGGCGCACACCGGATACGATTGTTGCGTCGCGGCCATTGCGCGATGGAGTTATCGCCGATTATCGTGCAACTGAGGCAATGTTGCGTTATTTCATTCACAAAGCGCTCGGCGGTATTCGGCTCTTTCGTCCAGAAGTCATGGTCGCGGTACCGGCAGGCATCACGTCAACAGAACGGCGTGCAGTGATCGACGCAACGCTTGCTGCTGGCGCAAAAGCGGCATACATTATTAAGGAGCCAATCGCTGCAGCGATCGGAGCGGATATTCCGATTGGTGGCGCATCAGGGCACATGATCGTTGAAATTGGTGGGGGAACATCCGAAATCGCTGTCATCTCACTTGGCGGTATTGTCGCAAGTACGTCTGTCCGCATTGGAGGAAATAAATTTGATCTTGCAATTCAAGAACATGTCCGCCGGCGCTATGGGCTTGCAATTGGGGAGCGCAGTTCTGAAGAAATGAAAATTCAGGTGGGTTCCGCGCTCTATCTGGATCACAAACTCACGATGCAAATTCGCGGGCGCGATACGATCACCGGTCTTCCACGGATGATTTCGGTCACGTCGGACGATGTCACGGAGGCGATTGAAGAGGAACTCGAGGGTATCATTACTGCGGTGAAAGATGTGCTCCAAAAGGCGCCACCAGAACTTTCTGCGGATGTGATGGATAAAGGGATGGTGCTCTCTGGTGGCAGTGCACAATTACGAAATCTCGATCATCTCCTTTCCCGCGCAACGGGCGTCCCCGCATTTGTCGCGGACGAACCAATGCTCTCGGTGGCAAAAGGAACCGGCATCGCACTCGAAAACCTCGAGGCGTATAAACGAAGTATTTTAGCAACAAAATGAGAATGTAGAAAAATGACAAATTTTAGTCTTCGAGCCCGGTCGAGAAGCAAAAATTTGGCTTACTTCTCGACTTCGTCCGGCGGATGCCGGACTCCGCTCGAAGAATAACTGAGATTTTCTACAGTCTCTAAATAACTATGTCACGACGTCGCATCATATTCATCATTATCATATTTGTTGTACTCCTCGTTGCAACGGTTATTTCGTATTACATTCCGAGCAATCCATGGAAGGAATACACGAACGATGCATGGGGTGTCAGTTTCCACTATCCGTCGAGTTTCGAAAAAAAGGAATACCACGCAGCAGATGTTGCTTTTTTGGGGGCCGGAGGAACAATTGATCTCTTCATGTTGCCAGAAAAACTCGATCCAAATAACATGAGAGATTCTTCAGGGGAGATCGCTCAGCCGCTGAAAACACTCGTTGGCGATCGTGTCGGATACACGTTTTCGCAGACACGAGATGATTGTAATGAAAAAATTGTACAGACAGCAGTTGGCGCGCGAACATTGCGTATTGCATTTATTACTTGCAAGGGAGAGCAGTATCCGATCGACCGTGATACAACATTTATCAATCGGGTATTAAAAACATTTCGCTTCGTCGATCGCGGGAGTGGATGGAAGACGTATCTGAATACTGCACACGGCTACCACATTGACTATCCAGAAGGGTATACGATCGAAGAGAAGGGAGACACCGTCGGTTTCCTTGCGCCATGGGAGATTGCGACACGCGCAATGCCAAACTACACGGATCAACCACTCGGATACTACATCACGATGTATGCTGTACATCCAAAGTATTCGCTCGAACAGTGGCTCCAAGGAAAATATAAGGATTGTGATCGGGATGTCTGCACGATTGAGGGGACAAGAGCTATGGGGTCTCAAGTACTTGCGTATCTTGTTCATGAAGGCGGTCTCGCTGAAGGATCCTATTCAATTTTCAGAAAAGATGGCGATAAGATTTTTGAATTCACCACATTCTGGGGATTTGAGATCAATAATGAATACTCCACATTTAACACGATGCTGCGCAGTTTTCATTTAGAATGACACGCGCTTCAACCTATGTATACAAACGGCCCATGGAAAATAAAAGAAAGCCATGAGAAATATAAAAACCCATGGATTCGAGTGCGTGAAGATCAAGTGATTCGACCTGATGGGGAAGATGGTATCTTTGGAGTCATCGAAATGGTGGCGGGCGTTTCCGTTTTGCCACTTGATGATAACGGATTTGTCTACCTCACAAAAGAGTTCCACTATGCAATTGAGCGGGATAGTATAGAGGTCGTTAGTGGGGCAATCGACAAGGGCGAAAATAGTCATGAAGCAGCAAAACGGGAGTTAAAAGAAGAGCTTGGTATTGAAGCTACTCAATGGATTAATCTGGGAATCGTTAATCCTTTTACAACGGTTGTGAAATCGCCTGCCACACTATTTCTTGCAAAGAACCTGCATTTTTCAGAATCCAATCCCGAGGGCACGGAAAGAATCAACATTGTAAAAGTGAAATTCGACGAAGCGCTACGGATGGTTATGGAAAGCGAGATAACACATGGGCCGAGTTGCGTGTTGATTCTTAAAGTGGCTGAATATCTAAGAAAGAAAAAAGGTTAAATCCACAATCCATCCAATTTTTTATATATTTTGTCATGTACCACTGTATTAATACAATGATACATAAAAGTAAGAGGTCCTCCTCACTATAAAAAATAATACGACCCGCGGGAGATGCTTCTCCGGCGGGTCGTCTCGTTCTCGATTCGTGTCCGTAGCGTTCCTCCGCCGCTACAGTCCGGCTCCCAGGCGCTGGTCACGCGTCTCCCGGATGCCCTCGTGCCCTTCCGCATCATCGCGGGACAGACAGATGTCGCTCTTGCACTCCGGGCACTCGACGTGTACCTCGTAGGTTGAGTGCCTCATGTCGCCGACCTTCCACTTCGTAAGGTCAGTACGCTGAACCTCGAACGCGGTACCACAGACGTCGCATTCGACCGTGGCCTTCCACTTCGGATCTTTCCAACCTCTCCGCAAGATCTTCATGCAACACCTCCACGGGTTTGAATGATCACCTGTCCACATGAACAGGATTCCCAATCTAATCACAATGAGGCTGGCACGTCAAGAGCCGATACCGGGCCGATACCGTGATCCGGGTAGCCGCACCCTTTAGGGTGCGCGATTGATCGCAGGCTTCCGCCCGAGGCGGATCCGCCTATGGCGGAAAAGCCTGCGGCTACAGGCTATTCTGTTGAACAAATAAAAAAAAGAAGTGGGGGCTGCGAGACGTGTCAAGTTCGGAGCCGCCCACTACGCAAGACTGGTGGTGGATGCCATTCGATGGCCTATCGATGTAGACGACATCTCGTGCCGTTCCATCCCGCGATTTAATACTCCTTGTCTGTTTACACCGTGACGATGAGGTGCCGCGGCATTCGTCAGCAGTGCGGACAGTGACAGGCTGTCACAAACTTGGAATTGGGTAATATATCATAATAGTCCATGAGGCGCAAATACAATATCATGAACGATTTCCATTGACGTCATGCGCATTATTCTCTACGCTATCGAGAGGATAGCAATTACTCGGACATTGAAAGTGAATTAAATCCATGAGGGGAGGGAACCATGAAGCCAATTACAGATGCAGTCGGGCAGCAAATACTCGTCGCGAAACCACCACAACGTGTCGTCTGTCTCGCGCCGTACGTTGCGGATGCGTCGGTACTCCTTGGTGCGACGCCGTGCATTGTCGGTATGAGCGACGAGTGTGCACAGCCGACGAACACATCAGCAATTCCATATGTCGGCAGAACACGAGAACCGAACATGGCGATGATACGGTCCTTGGATCCGGACCTCGTCATTGCAGCAACGGACGCCACGCCAGAACGTGCACTCGCGGATCTCATCCAGCTCCATAAGCCGGTATTCCATGTCCACGCGAATACCGTGCAGGATGGCCTTGCACTCGTTGACAATCTTGGCGCTATTCTTTGGAGGAATAGAGCGGCGACGAGTATCCAACGTGAGATCGAAGAAGCAATCATGCATGCAGGCCAGTGGGGGTTTGCGCATCAGCCACGTGTCCTCTGTATCACATGGGAAGAGCCCATGTGCCTTGCAGGAAGGAAGTCATACGCCCACGACCTCATCCAGATAGCTGGCGGGATCAATATAGCGCCCATGTCAGCGAGGTCGCAGGTCGAGATTGATCATGACGTGCTCCGTGATCTCAAGGCAGATGTCATTCTCCTGCAGGATTATCCTGATCGACTTGGTCAAAATCATGTCGAATCAATCTTCGTCCACGTCGGTTGTCAAGCAACGCTCGATGGTAGGGTCCATCTTGTCTCAGGGAGGAACATGATCTACCCTGGTCCTCGCACTGCAGCTGCGCTCAACACGCTCATCAAGCTCTTTCACCCATGAACCTGGGAGGGATTTTCAAGGAGGTTCGTTTCAGAACAGCGAGATACCATGGGGGGTGGTATCTCGTTTTGCTTTAATTGCTTCTTGTACCAGCACGATTTGCATTTCCTTATTTTTTTTGCTATCTTTTAATCAGCCTGGATTAAATATAAATTTATGGGCAAAAAAATAATCATTAAGATAGTGGTTCTCATTATCATTTTAGCTATTATACCAATCGGATGGTATTACTGGCAAAATAATATTAATGGAAATTTGGGTGGAAATGATCTATCTGATAGCAACCCTTCTTTGGTCGTTATGGAATACATGCAGTATACTTTAGGTATGATTCCCGGAGCAAAAATTAATTATGAGGCGGCTAAAAAACTCCTAGCCCCAGATTTAGCGAAGCAATTTGACGATCTAACGTTTGTCCCTGAAAGCTATTGCATCCAAGACGGGCCGACAGATGTCAGAATCACGAGTAAAATTCAGGACAAAAAAATGAATTGGACTAATATAATGGTTGAAGCACAGTATGGTAATGAATGGTCGGAAATGTGGAATTTTCAAGTAGTGCCGGTTGAAGGTGCTCGTTGGATGATAAATAAAATAGAGTGCTTATGACTATTCTTATTTCACGAACCGAGCGTGATCGCCTTGCCTCCCTGGGGGTGGCGACACTCTCTCTTTTTGGATCGCATGCGGAAGGGGTTTCCGGCCCTCTTTCGGATTATGACTTTGCCGTGCTCCTCCGCAATCCAAATCTTCTGAAGGATGCCCCGCAAAAAGAGGCGCTGTATGATGCGCTCTATGAGCTGCTTGCGCCGCTCTGTCCGCGCGATCTTAGGAACGACGTGATCGACATAGTTTTTCTCGATGATGTCCGTGTACCCCTTGAGCTCAAGATGCACGTCATTCGTCATGGTCATGTGCTGTTTGATAGCGACCCGCGACAGCGCGCGGACTTTGAAGAACGCATCATGGAATTGTCTTGTGATTTCCAGCCGATCCTCACGATGTTTGATCGTGCGATTTTGCAACGCATATGACGAAGCCGCCATTGCTCCGTGAATCCATCCAACCTCGCCTTGACGGGATCATGAAGGATCTCGAAACTCTGCGCACGTTGGCAGAGCGCGGAGCTTCTGAATTTGAACGGAAAGAAGAAACTTTTGCGCTCGCCCAGCATCATCTTCGTCTTGCACTCGAGGGCGTGTTTCATATTGCGAGTCATATTCTCTCCCGTTTAAACGGCGGTCGAGCGCGTGAATATCGCGAACTCGCGGTGAAGCTCGGAGAACACGATATCGTCCCACGCGATTTTGCGGAGACTGTGCTCGTTAAAATGGCTGGCTATCGCAATCGCCTCACGCATCTCTACGCAGCGATTACCCCTTCGGAGCTGCATGCGATCCTCACCAATCGTCTGCTCGATATTGAACAATTTTTAGGATACGTCAAGAACGTCGTCGAGCACCCACAACAGTTTGGTTTGACTATTGAATGAACTCTCCCGCGGCCGTCAACCCTCCTACCGCAGTAGTGTTAAAGACGCTCATCCAACTCCTTGCCCTGCCTTTTGCGTAACACGCAATCGGCAGGGTTTTTTCATAAGAACACAGGACTTGAAACTGAATATAGTAAAAAGGCGCTCCGGCGGGATTTGAAATCCACAACCGGAGCGCGACGTTTCGAATCGAACTCTGCACAGCGTCAGCAGGCGGCTGCAGTCTCCTTGCGAGGACTCCTCGCACCGATGCCGCTCACCGGAATCAGGATGACACCACGCGGAAGCGGATACCGCTCGTACTTGCCACGCTTGAAGGCCGCCGCAGAGATGGAGGCGCCATCTCCATCGATGATGATCCGTGCATCCGGATCCTCCTCTTCCTCGGGGCTCGGGAGCAAGCGCCCGTGAAGGATGACGACGTACTCGGTGCACGACGGCGCATTGCTCGGAGCGAAGACCGCGACCGGCATGAAACGCGCGGTCGGTGCAGCGTTGGCGATACGGGTGAACCCCGGGAAGCTGCCGTCTTCGTTCTTGACGAGCGTACCGTCGGGATTGGCGTCCAGCAACTTGATTCCCCCTGCGTACATCTCATCGTCGAACGCCTTCAGGACGTACGGCTGCCGCGTGCCCTCGGCGAGTAGCGGCTCGTTCCCGCCCTCCTCTGCAAGTGCAACCACCATCCCCGGGCGCACTTGCTCCTTCGCAAGAAAAACGCCGGTCGAATTCATCGGACCCTCCTTCGCTTCACGCTTTATGGGCAGACACACTTGTCTACCTATAGCCTGAAGATCGCCGTGATCTTCCCATAAATAATTTAGTAAGTCAAGCCCATCCTCCTTTTTATCATATCTTCTAGTATGGGGTGGTATCTCGTTTTGTTTTTGTTGATTTTTTGATACACTGCAGTACATCCGCGTTTATCCGCGTTATTTTCTGCGAGTATCCGCTTCTACTATTATGATCATCGGCATTGATGCTTCACGGGCAAATCGAAGGTTGAAAACGGGCACGGAGTGGTATTCGTTCGCGCTGATTCAGGCGCTCAAAACAATCATCCGTGCAGAATCGGATGATCGCGTGTTGTTGTATACAAATGCACCGCTCGAAGGCGGACTTGAAGTATGTGGAGATGGATGGGAGGAACGGCGGCTCGGTTGGCGATTCGGCAGATTATGGACACAGATTCGGCTCTCATGGGAAATGTTCTGGCGACCGCCAGATGTCCTCTTTATTCCCGCGCATACGATTCCGCTCATCCACCCGAAACGAACCGTGGTCACGATTCACGATATTGGCTTCGAGCGCATGCCAGAGCTGTATCCGTGGTACGATCGTCTCTATCATCGCTTTGCAGTTCGCTTTGCCGTGCGCCACGCGTCACATATTATTGTGCCGAGCGAGTTTACAAGGCGTGAGATGATCGAAGTGTATCATATCAGCGCGCATCGTATTACTGTTGTGCAGCATGGATATGATCAACGATATACAACCTCACCTCAGAATCTCGGTCGGGAACCTCACCCCAACCCTCTCCTGCGAGGAGAGGGAGAAATCGACGAGGAGAGGGAGAAATCGACGAGGAGAGGGGGATCGGATTACTTCCTCTACATTGGGCGACTTGAAAAGAAAAAAAATATTGTTGGCCTCCTCCACGCGTTTGCGGAATTTAAAAAACGAGATAAGGAAGGATACCGCTTCGTGCTCGTTGGAAGAAGGGGATTTGGATACGACGAAATTTCACGGACAATCACGGAGCTGCATCTTGCGGATTGCACGGAGGAACGTGGATGGGTACCACAGACCGAAATGCCAGAGCTTCTTCATAGTGCAACGGCCATTGTCCTCCCGTCATTCTATGAAGGCTTTGGTCTTCCACTTCTTGAAGCGTTTGCTGCAGGCGTTCCGGTGATTGCAAGTGCAATTCCCGCACTCCGTGAGGTGGGCGGTGATGCGGTGTACTATGTTCCACCGTATCATAGCGAAATGCTGACTGAAGCACTCACAAGAATAAGCAGTGATGAAAAACTGCGATGGGCACTCATTGAAAAGGGGCGAAAACGGCTTGCCAATTTCTCCTGGGAACGCACCGCAAGGGAAACCGTTCGCGTGTTTGCACATGAGTAGTGTCTCGTGGTACACTTTTTTCGCGATACGTATGCATAATGATCATCCATTTGCAACATGGGGCCTCTGCGGACATGAGCGCGTCCTCGAGCTCCTCGAGCGCGCATACGTCCGTGGAAAACTTGCACACGCAATCATCCTCTCCGGTCCTGCGCACATCGGGAAATACACCGTTGCAGTACAGCTCGCACGTGCGCTCGTATGCACAAATGAGAAGAATCCAGCACGTCCCTGCGAACAGTGCGCGATGTGTGTGTCAAGCAAGAACAATGTCCACCCCGATATCACGCACGTCTCTCGGCAGGATGATAAAAAAGAGATTACCGTCGATCAGGTGCGTGCGCTCCGTTCATCGCTCGAGCATACGTCACTCTTTGAGGGGTACCGTGTTGCAATCATTGAAGACGCAGATGCGCTCACCGATGAGGGCGCGAATGCATTGTTAAAAATTCTCGAGGAGCCAAGAGGGAAGACAGTCTTTTTACTCATCACCACAAATACACACCGCATGCTGCGGACAATACAGTCGCGGTGTGTGACGATTGCCTTGAGTCCAGAGGAGCAGCATGTGATTCAATCGTTTCTCGTCAAGCGCGGTGTCGATCGCTCACATGCGGAAATGATTGCCGCGCTCGCGAGAGGAAAAATTGGGACGGCATTGGACCTTGCACATGATGAAGAAAAACTGCTTGCCGTGAAGGAAACGCATGAACAAATGCTCGCACTCCTTGAGGATGCATCGTGGACAGCGCGACGAAAGAGAATAGAAACCGTGGCAGATCAATGGGTGCAGGCGAACGCAGTAGCAATGATGTCCACCATGCTTCACACCATACTCCGGCTTTCCATTAGTGCGGTGGAAGATAAAACAACGCACACCGATCACCGTTTTATTGCTATCGCGCGACGAGGAAGAAGTGAACAATGGTCGCAGAGTATCTCCTTCCTCAATACCGTTGCATACACAATACAAACCACAAACGTCCAACCATTATTTGCATACGAACAATTTCTTTTATCGCTTCCATAACTATGCGTCAACGACTCCCAATCCTCACCAGCATATTCGCACTTGGCTCACTTATATTCATTGGCGCTGCATGTACGCGTGGCGGTGCCGATGGTGGCATTCTTCGCTCCGATGATGGGGGAACGTCTTGGGATCAAAAATATACACTCAATGGAGAGAATAATCGCGCTGCCTCTATTGCAAATTACGATATCACTGATCTCGCCATTGACCCAACAAATCCTGCACGGATGTATGCAGGTACATGGAATAATGGAGCACTGATCACTGATGATGCAGGTGAACATTGGCAGGCATTTCTTAAAAATAAAGGAACGGTCCGCAACTTGCTTGTGAACCCACGGAATGCGAAGATGCTTTATGCACTGACCAATGATCAAGCACTCCGTACTGATGATAGTGGACAAAATTGGAAACTCATTTACCCAACGCCTGACGAAAAAGTAACACTCCAATCATTGTCACTCGGTGGTAATGATGGTAATGTGCTCTATCTCGGCTTATCAAACGGTGAGCTCTTGCGGAGTACGACCGCCGGAGAATCATGGACTCGATTCTACGGTTTTGAAAACCGCATTGAACGCGTGCTTGCGAATACCAATGATAGCAATATTGTCTATGTCGCGACTGCACGAAGAGGGCTCTGGAAGAGTGCAGATGGTGGTAGATCGTGGGTGACATTTACGAATGATGCTCAATGGGAGAAGGCAGACGGAAGTCGATCATATCGCACAATGGCGCTTGATCCAACGATATTTGATGGACTTCTTTATGGTTCTGCATTCGGCATTCTCCGCACCCGCGATGGCGGGATGACATGGTCTTCGATGATCACCCTTGAGCAGCCAGGTAATTTTAGCGCGTCAACGATCGTTGTGCATCCGCGTGATGGAAACACGCTTCTCTATGGAACTCGTCAAGGATTGTACCAAACGCATGATGGGGGAGCCACATGGAAAACAGTGAAACTTAATTCAACGCGTGCGCCAATTGATCTTCTTTATAACCCTGCAAACCCTTCGATCCTCTATCTTGGGTTTGCGAAGTAAATTTTTATGTCGAATCACATGGACAGGGCAAAAAATCAATACGCAGAAATCATCGAGCATTTTAAAAATGATTTGCGTGCGGTGCGTACGGGGCGTGTATCTCCCGCATTGCTTGATCACTGTATGATTGAAGCGTACGGAGTAAAAACTCCGCTTCGTGAACTTGCATCAATTTCCACGCTCGATGCACGAACTCTTGCGATCCAGCCTTGGGATAAAAATATCGTGAAGGATATTGAAAAGGGTATTATCGAGGCGCGCGTCGGTGGGAATCCTGTGGTTGATGGTGCAACGGTGCGCCTCTCGATCCCGCAGCTCACTGAAGAATCCCGTCGCGAGCTTGGAAAAATTGTATCCGGGAAGCTTGAGGAAGAAAGACAATCACAGCGTCGTGTTCGTGATACTATTCGTGAACAACTTGTCTCGGATGAAACAGCAAAAAATATCACCGAGGATGACCGCTATCGCATGCAAAAGGATCTCGACACGCTCACCCACGAGTACCAAGGGAAACTCATCGCACTTGCAGAAGAGAAGGTAACAGAGATCATGACAATCTAATGAAGCCTCTGCAAAAGTTATGCATTGGTTTGGTAGTCGCAGGCTTTAGCCTGCGTTACGCACCCTAAAGGGTGCGGCTACCCATTTTTTGCAGAGGTCTCTACAGGGTATGGCTGCCATCATTTTTATCGGGGTATTAGTCATTCTTGTCCTTGTCCATGAAGCTGGACATTTTTTTGCTGCGCGATGGGGAGGCGTTGCCGTTGATGAATTTGGTTTTGGCTTCCCCCCACGTGCAGCTGGCTTTCAGAGAGGAAAAACATTGTATTCGGTGAATTGGCTTCCACTTGGTGGGTTCGTCAAATTAAAGGGTGAGGAAGGTGATTTGGCGGACGAACCAGATAGTTTTGCGCATGCATCGATTGGCCGCCGTTTTTGGATCGTCGCCGCTGGCGTCACCATGAATGTTGTTTTTGCGGCGTTTCTTTTTTGGATTCTCTTCACCTTTGGGCTTACGATTCCGATACAAGGCGTGTATGTTGATGCCGTGCTCCCGAATACACCAGCATCTGCTGCTGGGATTCTTCCTGGTGATCAAATTCGGTCGGTGAATGGCGAATCAATGCTCTCTGTTGAAAGCTTCCAGAAATATATACGCACACAAGGGAATCAGGCAGTAACGCTTTCGCTCACTGGAGCTGACGGAGGAACACGATCGATTTCCTTGACTCCAGCCGCGGTTCCTGGGCTTGCAACGCCCGGTCTTGGTGTGCAACTTGCGAGCGAGGGCATGATTCAATATCCGTGGTATGTGGCTCCGTGGGAGGCCTTGAAGGCCACGGTTTTCATTCTCTGGGAAATCATCCGCGCTTTTGCACTCATGCTCGCTACCATTTTCACACAATGGCAGGTGGATGCCGATGTGTCTGGCCCAATTGGTATTGCGGTCGCAACGGGAAAAATTGCGCACCTTGGATTATCAAATCTCCTCTATTTTGTGGCGCTCCTTTCTTTGAATCTCGCAGTTATTAATGTGCTTCCTATTCCTGCACTCGACGGTGGCCGTCTTTTTTTTCTCATTATTGAAAAAATACGTGGGAGTGCGGTGAACCGCAATGTTGAAAAGTGGTTTCACTTGAGTGGGTTTGTATTCCTTATTCTTCTCGTTGTCCTTGTGACATATCGCGACCTCGTCACACACGGAAACACAATTATGAACGCAATAAAGCAATGGATCCCGTTCACTCTATGATCACGCGCCAATCACAACTCTTCACTCGCACACGCAGGAATGCACCAAAGGATGAGGTGTCAAAAAATGCACAGCTCCTTGTCCGTGCTGGTTTTATTCATAAGGAATTGGCGGGAGTCTATTCCTTTCTTCCGCTCGGACTTCGTGTGTTGAAGAAAATTGAACAGATCATTCGCGAAGAGATGAATGCGATTGGGGGGCAGGAAATCGTCATGACCGCGCTTCAAGAAAAAAATGTCTGGGAGAAAACTGGACGCTGGGACGACAAGGTTGTCGACGCGTGGTTCAAAACGAAGTTAAAAAACGACACCGAGCTCGGCCTCGCGTATACACATGAGCCTGCGCTCACCGCGCTTATGAAGGATTTTATTTCCTCGTATCGCGATCTTCCATCGTATCCATACCAATTCCAGACGAAATTCCGAAATGAACTTCGTGCAAAAAGCGGTCTCTTCCGTGGACGAGAATTTGTCATGAAGGATCTCTACTCCTTCTCAAAATCGCAGGGTGAACTCGACACGTTTTATGAAACAGTGATTCAGGCATATCAAAAAGTCTTCACTCGGGTTGGGCTTGGTGATCGTACCTATCTCACCCTAGCGAGTGGAGGCACGTTCGGCACAAAATATTCGCATGAATTTCAGACGCTGACCGAGGCTGGCGAGGATACGATTTATATTCACAGAGGTAAAAATATTGCGATCAATAAGGAAGTGATGAACGATGATACGCTCGCCATGCTCGGCGTAACAAGAGGAGAGCTTGTGGAGGATACTGC
>JACQSD010000050.1 GCA_016206165.1 Candidatus Uhrbacteria bacterium | reverse complement strand
TCTCCCATTCCCCCGACAAGATGACCAGCATTGTCTGATAGATCGACGTTTATTTTAGTCGCGGTCGAGTTTGCCGCGACACGACCGCGGTCAGTTGATCCTAGTCTTCCAATTAAGACGTGCCTCGTCATCATTTATCTTCGCGCTCACCGTAAGCCCGTATAAGCTCAAAAGCAGCTGAATAGATTTTTTCAATAATACGCTGTGCTTGTTTGGCACTGAGATCGTTACTATGTTGAAGTTCGTGCGCGATTGCATCTCTTACTGCCCCTTGTACGAAAGCACCAACCTCAGATTCAATACGCTGCACTGCTTTAGCATCAGTCGGAAGATCGACGATCCTTATTCCTATATCATTGAGGATGCGTAGTTCGATGCTCCGCCATATGAAAGTCTCCAAAATTGATTCGATATGTGTCTCTTCAATATCTTCGAGGTCTTTGATATCTAACTGATCGAGATCACCCAAAACTGCGGAGAATGCCTCGCGAGCGATTCCTTCATCAATTCGGCCTCCGTCGGGACACAATGCGTCGGCTAATGCTTCAAATACTTTTTGGATCGGTTGGTGAGCGAGTCCCTCCAAATTCAGGGTTTTGAGTGCTTCCTCAGCTCCTTCATCGCGGATATTTGAAAGGAGATGCAAGAGCGAACTGGCAGTAACGGTCGCGGCTCCCATCCGCCGTGCTGCATTTGCGGCACCGCCAGTTGAATTGGTGACGTAATCAGAAAGTGCGCGACCAAGATGATGGCGATCATGTCCCCCGCTATTTATGAAGCGAGTAAACTCGCCTTTTGGATATCGAAATCGTTGAGGTGGAATATCTGGGGGCGTACTCTTAGGATCTGGGTTGCCAAGCCAACTTGGTACGAGTGGTGTGCGCGGCCCAGGCCCTTTGGATGAATTCGACGTTCCCATTGCTACTTCCTATTTAATAATTGAATTTGACCGCCGGCTGCGGTCGCTAAAGGCTTGTTTGATGATTTTGCCCAACGCGAAAGGAGTCCATCGAACCGCGTCTTTTGGGTCATATCAGTGAACGTACTTCCCCATCCTGTAGCGACCCACGGCCCGAACTGATCCTCTGGAATATTTTCAAGTAGGTCAATTAGACGTGCTTGGATCGAACCATCGACCGAAGCCAGCGCGTTCATTCCGTCTACACTGTCGGGGCGTGTCTTGAAATCCTGTGATTGTTGAAAGCGATCACGGAGCCAATTGAACAAACGGATACGCTCAGATGCCGTAAGTTCGCCGAGTTCACCCACGAGTTGTCTTGCTCCCCAGCGACTCAAGAGCCGCTGTCCTATTTCTTCGAGAGAGCCCAGAGCGGTAATGTCTCGTACGAAACCACGCGTATCACGAACGAGGAATAGGTAAGGGCGGAGATCGATCTCCGCGAGAGGCGGTGGTAAGGAGATCCAATCGCGAACCCAATCATCATCAAGCCAGGTTTCAACCTCCTTACTTTGGCCCCCTTCGCCAAATGTGATCTCATTCTTCCGTTTTCGTGTTTTTTTCGACTCTTTCGGAGCGCCTTTTTCCCCTTCTCCTACGCCACCTCTTGCTTCAAGAACTGATAGCTGCGGACACTTCCCATCCGCGGCGCTAGCGATCCAGCGTTCTATCTGTCCGAAAAATTGAGAGTGAAATCGCTCAGCAAGCATTACTTTTGCGAGCGCCTGCCGATTGATCATTCCCTCGAAACCACGCTCAATCGCGATTGATTCGCGGAGTACCAGCGCATTAAGGAATCGTTTGATCTGACGTGGATTGCCCAACGTACCTCGCGCAAGGACAGGGCCGATTTTATGGCTGAGCTGAAGTGAAGCCTTGGCAGCTGGTTCGAGTTCTTTCCCGTCTAGAACGGCCTTTAGATCGGTCTCGTCGATCGTGGCTGCCTCCCATGGGCGAGCCAACTTCTTCCGCGCGATGCCAATCAGAGATGTGAAGACTTTGTCGTCTGAATGAAGATCGCGACTTAACAGAAGAAGCGTGACGAATATTCGTGTTTCTGTTTCCCCGAGAGCGGGAATTCGAAATGGTACTTGGATTAGCTTTTCCAGATAATTTCGGGCGTAGGTTAGTGGACCTGAACTTTCGGGCAGCTCAGGAAAATGTTGTCTTACCGCATACTCGATCATTGCTTCATCAACCGCGATGACGTATGCCGTGCGAGGCAAAAGCACAAACAATCTAATGGCTTCAAGTGTTTCAATCGCAACATTCGGTAAACATCGATCTAGGTCATCAACAAGCACAATCAACTGGGAAACCCCGGCTGCCTTGAGAAGTTTCTCGAATTCATCGTGAAACTCTTTGACCTCAGCTGGTACATGCGCCGGGGATTGAGGTTTCAACACCGAGAGCGCATCCTTTGCAATTTCTCCTATCTTTTCGGGTGATATCGTGCTCGAATCTGCAACGATTTTTTCGAGATATGCTCGCACACCTTCTATTTGATCGCCGCTTGGCATGCCGGTGAATGTTAACCAAGCAACTCCCCCGACCTTTTTGGCAGCCTTGAGCCAGTCAATTCTCTTCCATAATTTCTCAACGGCTCCTTTCACTCCTTCCCGGTCGGATCGCGCCTCTTCAAGAGCGCGAACAATATCCTCGACAATGACAAGTTTGGCATCCTCAAATCCTTGAAGACGCCATGCATTGAATTTGATGCAGAGTGAGTCAGCGGCCTGATCCTCCAGCTGAGAGTACACCATCTCGAGGACGCTGGATTTTCCTGCCCCCCAGTCACCGTGAACACCAATCGTCACAGGAGTTTCGGGTGAGTCTGTTAACACCCTTACGATTGTCCTCGCGATGGCTTCGTAGTTCAGAAGATCGACTGCTGTTTCTTGGTCGCTTATTATCATCGTTTGTCAATTCCGCTTCGGAATAATGTAAGTACGTTCTTACATAGTACCGTATTTATCGTCTTTTTTCTCGTTCGTATATTTCAGTCTCTTTATCAGTTTAGTCGAACGCAGGATTCGAGGGCGTGGTGTGCAGGCCGACGAGGTTCGTGGCTATTTCGAGGGCGACTTCTCGACCACCTCAACGACGACGAATGGAGCGACATAACTCACTTCGGGTACCACGTTTGCGATACGGAGAGAGAAGCGATCGACTTCGAAGCCGCGGAAATCAAAAATTTCAAGCCAAAACACAATACTCAAGGCGTTTAAGTGATTTAGAAACTTGCCAATTTGGCAAGTTTCTACGTCTTTCATTCGGGACGCACATCGTCGACGATGGAGGTGGTCGAACATTACCAGCCCTAAGACCACACGCTACGTTGCTACACGCAAAAGGTAAGGAACGACCACAGGTCGTCATCCGAGACGAGGTCACTGAAGGAGATCTCTACGACAATCTCCAGGTGGCGAACGAGATCCTCGACGAGGCTCGGCTCACCCTCAACACGCTCGGCAGGTCACTCCAAAAGTACTTGACTGGTGGAGAGGACCAGACGCTCCGGTGGTGATTCCGAAGTATCGGCTGTTCGTCTGACTCTGATGAACGTCGGTCCCTGGCGTCGACCGCCCAGAGTTGAGTGCTCCAACGAGTAAAGACCTCGCTGTAGAGCGCTAGAATTCTGGGTGTGTACCTTCCCAGGAAACGGTTCGAACTTTTTCATATGGCGCCCGAAACAAAGTCCCCAACGTCCCTGATGTCCCCAACGTCCCCGAAAATGGTTCGAGACAGCAGGAGCGCGATGCGATTCTTTTATGTCTCTTCAAGCACTGCGCTCTCTCGCCCTACCCGAACTGGCGGTGGGGTACTGCATAAGCACGTAACGTTGAATGCCGAAGTCAAAAACCCGCCCTTGCGAGGAATATGAGATTACTGACAGCCCCGTCCATCTCCATCTCTAGCTAATCAGTCTATCAAATACCGGATCGAGTCGTGCTTCGACTTTCCCGGTCTTACCGACCCCCTTTGCAAGTTCGACACACATGCTGGCATAGCTGACGTTCTTCGGAGCTACATAACGTTGGTAGAAATGCCTTAAGATCACCTTGCCCCGAAAACGGTCTATCGCCGTTCCTTCTGCGATCAAATGATCGACTTCCC
>JACQSD010000047.1 GCA_016206165.1 Candidatus Uhrbacteria bacterium | reverse complement strand
TTAGAGTTTAGGGTTTAGGAAATTAGGATTTCAATGAAAATTTTACAGATTAATAAATTCTATCATCTCCGTGGTGGGGCGGAGCGGTACATGCTGACCCTTTCGCATCTTTTGGAGGAGCACGGGCATACCGTGATTCCATTTGCGATGCAGCATCCAAACAATCTTCCGTCACCCTATCAGGAATATTTTGTGTCCCCGGTAGACACACACGCGTCTCCGTGGAGCGCGGCGGGTATCGCGGCCGCAGCGCGCGTCCTTTGGTCACGAGAAGCGGAGCGGAAGATAGAGGCGCTCATTCAAAAAACAAAACCAGACCTTGCGCACCTCCATCTTATTTATCATCATCTTTCACCGTCGATTCTTCCTGTGCTTGTGCGCCATCATATCCCGATCGTCATGACCCTTTCTGACTACAAGCTCATCTGCCCAAATTATAAACTCTATACCCAGGGGAGCCCGTGCGAGCGATGCCGTGGCGGAAAGTATTATGAAGCAACAGTGCACAAGTGTCTTCGTGATTCTGTTGCAGCGAGCGCGCTCGGGAGCGTTGAGATGTATTTCCATAAGATGCTCAAGGTTTATGAACGTTCTGTTGATCTTTTTATTGCCCCGAGCCATTTTGTCCGTGACGAATTTGTGAAGTTCGGTCAGGATGGGTTAAAAATTCGTGTGCTCCCATACTTTCTTCCTACAATTCCGCCACCAGAGAAGCATGGGACACGTGAACCACTCATTCTGTATGTTGGGCGGCTTTCGAAGGAGAAGGGGGTTGACAAATTTCTGGAAATGGTGCATGCTTTGCCGTCACCCTGGCGTATCGCCATTATTGGTACTGGCCCAGAAGAAGCGCCATTACAAGAGCGGTTTGGGAAGCGGAGTGGCGTCGTTTTTGTTGGGCATGTCGAAGGGGATGCGCTTGCTGCATGGTATCAACGCGCATCAATCGCTGTTGTTCCGTCACAGTTTTTTGAGCCCTTTGGTATTGTCGTGATTGAGGCATTGAGTTACGGCGTTCCTGTGGTCGCATCAAATCGTGGTGCGCTGCCGGAGATTATTGACCACGAGAAAACTGGTCTCATTGTGCCTGCGGATGATGGGGATGCATGGAGAAGCGCAATCGCTCGCCTCATTCAGGACGAACGTCTTCGGCAGAGTATGGGGAAGAATGGACGGAAAGTTGCCGCAATTCTCTATGCACGCGAAATGCACTATACAAAACTTATTGAATGGTATGAAGAACTTGTTCAAAAGAAAATTTCCAATTCCCAATTACCAATATCCAATAAATGATGAATTATCCAAAAAAAGAATTTTGGAGTTTATTCATTTCATTGGGAATTGGGTATTGGGTATTGGGAATTATTTATTTTTTTTACGAAAGATTTTTATTGTTTCGATATTGAGCATTTTTATTCTCTCCCCGCTCTTGAGCACTGCTTTCACGATTCCTGATCACACCTACCCAAAAATTGCCGCGCTTTATTTAAACCCATATCTCACCGATGATAATGTGCGTACGCTCGCACACTATGATGTCGCGATTCTTGATATGGAGGCGACGCACATACGGCCGGAGATGCTGCGCAAGTTGAAACAGATGAATCCAAAAATTATTTTACTCGCATATACTCTCCCGGTGGAGTCACGGAAATATTCACTCCACGTGATTGAGCCAACGGGTGATGGGCTTTGGACACGATTGTACAACAATTCTTCGCCCGAATGGTTTTTACGAGATACGAGTGGGCGCGAACTTGTTTTTTGGAAGCAGCACGTGCTCATGAATCTCGCTGCAAAAAATAGCGAAGGGAAAACATACGCGCAATATCTCGCCCGATTTTTGAAAACGGAGGTCATTGATTCAGGGCTCTGGGATGGCATCTTGTTTGACATTGTTTGGGATGGGATTTATTGGTTGCATCCAAATGCGGATCTTAATCGTGATGCGCAAGCAGAAACAAAGGATGTTTCTGATCGACTCTGGCAGCAGGGGCAGATTGAACTTTTTCAAACACTCCGTTCACTCGTTGGTGATGGGAAGCTCATCATCGCAAATGGGAACATTGGCATTGGTGATCCGGAGCGGTATAGTACATTTGTGAACGGACGTATGCTTGAGGGTTTTCCCGAGTTTTATGAGGGGGGTTGGCCGGGATCCATGAAGCGATATCAGTTGAGCGAACACGAGGGATATGCACCACGCCTCAATATCGTGAACTCGGATAGTGATAATACCGGGAACGCGGCGAGTTATCGGCTCATGCGCTTTGGGCTCACCTCCACACTCCTTGGGCTTGGGTATTACAATTTTGATTCAGGAACGGAAGATCGGAGCAAGCTTTGGTATTATGATGAGTTTGATGTTGGTCTTGGGGGGCCTGCGCGTGCCCCATTCCTCATTGGCGGAGGGAAAGATCAGGGGACATATCGCTCCGGCGTGTGGCAGAGAGATTTTCAAAATGGTATTGTGCTCGTGAATGCGACGAATGAAGAACGGCGTATTGAATTTCGTGAAGACTTTGAAAAAATTCATGGTAAACAAGACGCGCGAACAAATGATGGATCAATCGTGCAAGAAGTAACGATTCCTGCAGAGGACGGAATCATTCTCCTTCGCCCGCTTGATATTCTTGGGAATGCACCATTTGCGAATGGATCATTCGCGCGCGTGTTTAATGTGAATGGCGTATCAACACGTAATGGATTCTTTGTGTACGATAGTCGTTATCGCGGTTCAAGCGAGGTGTATCGTCTCCGATCCAACGGGAGTGATACACTGACAGTCGTTGCGGATAAGGGGGTCATTCGTGTCATTGATGCGAGCGGCGGCATCCGTGCGACATTCCAGCCCTATGGAGCGGGGTATACCGATGCATTCCGCCTCGCGGTCGGCGATCTCAACGGAGATGGGAGTATGGACATTGTTACTATTCCCGGACAAGGAAAGATTCCCACCGAGGTGCGCGCGTTTACACAAGAAGGAAACCAGTTCTTGGGGAGCATCTATCCATTTGGGAAGAAATATACCGGCGGCGGGAGTATTGCACTCGGCAATGTCCAAGGTGATCGGGCGCTTGAGATCGTCGTTGGCGGGGGTGTAAAAATGAAACCAGAAGTTCGCGTTTTTACAAATACCGGGAAGCGGATCACTACATTCCTTGCCTATACCAGTTCGTTTCGTGGTGGTGTGAACGTTGCGTCCGGTGACCTTGATGGTGATGAGCGCGCAGAAATTGTCACTGGCGCGGGCACAAGCGGCGGCCCACATATCCGCGTCTTTGATGGGAAGGGAAATGCACAAGGGAAAGGGTGGTTTGCGTACAAATCAAAGCGCGGTGGATCACGCGTTGCGGTTGCGGATCTTGATGGCGATGGAAGATCAGAAATTCTTGCGCTGACGACGGATGTGTTTACAATTTCGCAGGCGCCGAGAGAATTGAGTTTACGACTTAATGGTCTACATCACCCGGAGATGTAAAATAAATACATCTCCAGGTGATGTAAGTGTGGAGAATCATTACATTTATGTCACCACAAGAGGAACAATCAGAAATCGAAGTGCTTCCGGCTGGAACGCGACCGCCAGAGCAAAATAATGACGCGGGTCGTTCGCTTCAGCGTGGGCGACAAAATATCATCATTGGAACATTGAATGTCATTGCTGATCCTGCACGCGGAGCATTTATTGAACCGATCGAACGTCGGTATTTTAAGCATTATCAACCGGAGCGCCCGCACGGGTGGCGCCATCTCATTGTCGATGCGCTCCTCGCCATTACCGTTGTGGGGCTCGTGGGATATAATCTCGCGCTCTATATTGGATTTGGGAAAAGTCTTGTTGCTGGTATTCGTTTTTCGATTGCGCGTGAGGGGGCACTTGTGAGCGGAACAAGCGTGACATATACACTCGCATATACAAATGAAAATAGAGAACGACTCGAGCGAGCAACGGTTGTCGTACAACTCCCCACCACATTGACGCATATCACCGCTGAACCAAGCGAAGGATATAACGCCAAAACAAAAACATGGGTACTCGGCGCAGTTGAAGCAGGAGGAACTGCAGAATTACGTATTCGTGGAGATATCCTCGGGTCAATTGAAGACGCAGTGCATGTTGCGGCCAATTTTTCCTACACACCGGAGGGAAGTACGCGCGAAGAGCATGTGAGCGCAACCGATACAGGATCCATTACCAGTGCAGCAACACTCACACTGACTGCAGAGATCCCGAAACAGGTTGTCAATGGACAATCAGTAACATTTCCCGTCGCGTATGTAAACCACGGTGTTTTTCCGATTGAACGTGCGGTGATTCAACCGCAATTTCCTGACGGGTTTATCCTTGAACGCGCAGAACCAGCACGGAAGAATGGCGTGTTTGTTCTTGATCGTCTCGCGCCGGACGGAGAAGGAAAAATTATCATGACTGGGACACTTGATGGGAAAGGGCAAGCGCAAGTGTCAATTTCTATGCGTGTCGTCATCCACGAAGGAACGCGAACGATTGATCAAGGTGAAACGGTGTTTATCGTCCCAATTTTTTATCCGCAACTGCAAACGGCACTCGTGATTGATACGCCAAGTGTCCGTCCTGGAGAACCAACGACGTATACAGTGACGTATGAGAACGGAGGAAACGTGGATATTCTTAATGCAATGATCGCCATTGAGTTTCCGAGTGCATTCCTTGACCCCGCAACATTCACGAGCAGTGCGGGTGTGCTCGATGGTTCGACCGTACGGATCAACAAAAAAACATCTCCGCAACTTGCGCTCGTTCGCGCAAAAGGAAAAGGTGAAGCAATATTTACCGTCGCGAGTCGCGCGACATTTGACCAACGCATCGTACTCTCACGCACGACGGCGAAATTGCCGGTGAAACTGACAACGCAGTATCGTATCGAACCAGATGTTGAGACGATTATCCCAAGCACGAACACTATCGATCTTCCGATTAGCGCAGCACTCAACCTCCAATCATTTGTACGATATTACACGGATGAGGGAGAGCAACTCGGGAGAGGCCCATTGCCGCCGATCGTGGGAAAGACAACTCGGTATTGGATTTTTTGGAATGTCGTGAATCAGGTGAATGAAGTACGTGCAGTCGTTGTCCGTGGTGTATTACCGACAGGCGTTGCATGGACTGGCAAGGTGAGCACGACCTATGGTGATGCAGTGAAGTTTGACGCAGGAACAAATACAGTGCTCTGGAATGTTGATCAAGTGAAACGTGAGACCGGAGGCATCTATCCTGATATTGGCGCGAGTTTTGAAGTTGCGTTCACGCCAGAAACGGCCGCAGTTGGGAAATTAGCCGCGTTGATTCAAGGACAATCGATCCAGGGGCAAGACATTGTCACTCAAGAGACGATCGAAAAAGCAGTTGCGGACGTTACCACGGCGCTCTTGAATGACCCACTTGCGAAGAGCAAAGGGATCATACGGAATCCATAGTGCGATTTCGAACCAAAAACCCCCGCATTTACGGGGGTTTTTTGCTATATGAAAGCCATTGACAAAATCTATCTTTTTTGCTAAGGTAGCTCATTATGCGTGTAGCAATGCTTGGGCAAAAAGGAATCCCTGCTCGTTCCGGTGGCGTTGAGCGCCATGTGGAAGAGTTGGCAACGCGACTTGTGGCGAAAGGCCACGAGGTGATTGTGTATTGTCGAAAAAACTATACAGGGAAAACACAGAAAACGATGCGTGGAGTGGAACTCCGGTATCTCCCGAGTATCCCCACAAAGCATCTCGATGCAATCACGCACACATTGCTTGCGACGATTGATATTCTGTTTCGTCAGGTTGATGTTGTACACTATCATGGCATTGGTCCATCGACGTTGCTCGTGCTCATCCGGATTCTCAAACCGCGGACACCAATTATTGTCACGTTTCATACACAAGATTACTTCCATCAGAAGTGGGGGTTTCTTGCACGATGGTATCTCCGATTTGGAGAATACATTGCGTGTCGCTTCCCACATAAGACAATCGTCATCTCTCGCCTCTTGAAACAACATGTATGGTGCACATATCAAGGCACTGCAGAACACATCCCCTATGGAGCAGAGACACACCGTGTCGTTGCTGCACAGGCGATTCGATCCGATGGGCTGCAGCGCGGGAACTACATTCTTGCGGTGGGGCGACTCGTGCGCCATAAAGGATTTCATACACTCATTGAAGCGTACACAATGGTGAAGACAAATAAAAAGTTAGTGATTGTTGGTGATTCTGCGTTTACCGATGATTACGTTCACGAATTGCATGAACGCGCACATGGGAATAGCAATATTCTTTTCCTTGGTCAAAAGACTGGTCGTGCACTTAATGCGTTGTATTCGAATGCATATCTCATCGTGCATCCATCAGAAGCGGAAGGAATGTCACATGTACTTCTCGAAGCGCTCGGACATGGGAAGACGGTACTTGCAAGCGACATCCCGGAGCAGCGTGAAGCACTTGAGCATCTTGGATTCTTCTTTCGGAATAAATCAGTTACCGATTGTGCTGCAAAATTGAAATTCCTCCTCACCCATCCGGAGCTCGTCGGCAAAAAGCGAAACGAGGCACACACGCTCGTCACAACGAAATACAATTGGGACATGATTGTACGAAAAACGGTCGCAACGTATACGGATGCAG
>JACQSD010000048.1 GCA_016206165.1 Candidatus Uhrbacteria bacterium | reverse complement strand
TCCCCCACCTCCCCCGCCGCCACGTTGGCCACCAGGGATTCCACCAAAGAGTGATGTTTGCGTCGTTTGTGTTTGTGTACTCGGTTGAATTGTACGAATAATAATACGGTCTCCTGCGCCGATGCCACTCGTCACCTCAATCATGTCGTCGTTCGACATACCGGTTTCAACCATCTGTCGCACCACGGGAACACCAAGGATCACGCTTTCGCCAAGTGCAGTGTCTTTGGATTCTCCTTCCCCTGGGATCTCGACGAAGCGTTGCGCTCCTTGTGTTTTCACTGCAGACAAAGGAACGAGAAGGACGTCGGTCTTCATGTCAGTGATAATAGTTGCCGTCGTACTCATCCCAGGTTTCACTGCGTCGTCGGTTGTATCAAAAGCAAGGGTCACCGTATACGTCACGACACCCTGGGAAATAGTTCCCACCGTATCAACTTCGACAACACGTCCGGTAATTGAAAGATTGGGGAGCGCGTCGAATGTGAATGTTGCTTTCTGATCAATGTGAATCTTTGCAATATCCACTTCATTCAATGCAATCTCCGCAATCTGCTGCTTCGCAATGAGCGTCGCCAGTACTGTTGCGGACGAGACCGCATCACCGCGCTTCATATCCGACTTCGCAATGATGCCATCGAATGGCGCACGAACGGTATAATCAGCAAGTTTCTCGTGTACATCACGTAATGCATTGATCCGCTGTTGTACTGCAAGCTCTTGCGAACGAATATCAAGGGCGTCTGCGCCTGCCCGCAATTTCGCAAGCGACTCTTCACGTTCGCGCACGCGCTCACGCGCGGTCTCAATTGCACCGGCTTCTGGCCCTCTCTTGAGTTTATCGAGCGTTTCTGTTTTTTCTGCAATCGTTCGCTCTGCAACAACAATGGCGTCCTTGTTATCCTGCACTGTTCGTGTGAGTGACAAAAGCGTTGAGAGATGTGTATTTGTCTTTCCTGTATACGTGTTCAAACTTGCCCGATGCGTATCCGAAATCGTGTGCGGCTTCACGTTGCGATTCGTCAGTGAATCGCGATAATACTGAATAAGGTTGCTTGTGCTTTTCACCGATTCTGCGATGGCACGTGTTGTTTCGTACGTCTCATTCAAGAGCGTCTCAATGATCGCACGATCAGAGAGGCGCGTCGCAGACTTATAATTTGAAAAATTCTGATCGTATGCTTTTCGTGCATCCTGATATTTCGTATTCACTTCATCACGGAGTTGCAACGCTTTTGCATATTCTGCTGATCCGACCGATGATGCATAATAATCAATATTCCATTGCCCGCCGCCACTCCCAGAGAGCGTGCTTGTATAGAGCATATCGTAGAGACCAGTGACGACGTCGGGAAGATCGAGAAATGCATTGGCAACAGCGTTAAATCCATCTTCGTATGCTTTGGCAAGATTGTCCGTCGATTTTTGTTTTGATTCTCCTGCGGTCGTCAATGCATTTTCCGCCTGAAGAATAGCGAGCGCGTCTGGTGGTTTTAAGAGGTCATCCAAGTCCCGCTTTGCTTGCGCGAGCGCGTTTTCTGTTTGAAGCACCGCGTACACATCCGCAGGTTTTTTTAATTTATCGAGAGAAAGTTGTGCGCTCGCAAGGCTCACCTCTGCATCGCGGACTGCCTTTTGCGCATCGCGACTATCAATAACTGCAATGATTGCGCCTACGCGCACCGCATCACCGTTCTTGATATTGAGTACCACAAGATCGCCAGACACTTTTGGTTTTACATCAAGTTGATTCAACGATGACACTTGCCCACTCCCAGAGATAGACTGAATGAGTGTGCCACGTTCCACAATACCAAGCACATGACGGACAACACCGGAAGTATTATACGCTGTTGTATACCAGTAGTAGCCCCCTCCTGCTCCTGCGATGAGTATGAGGAGGGTGATAATCTTATGACGAAACAATATATGAAAAAGGAAACGCATAAAAAATTAGGGGCCGCGTTTTGAACGAAGCACACGAATAAGCTTCGCCTCAATCTGACCGTTATCATTCGGCTCTCCGAGGACAACAATTGCATCATCAATTTGTAAATCACCGATTTGAATTACTGCACGGGATCGGCGTATCGTTGTTTGATTGGTGACACGAACAACGCGCTCTGTACCGTCACGCCCCTCAATGACAACCATCTGATCGTTCATGGTTACAATGCGCCCAGAAACACCCTGTGCATCAATAAAATCCATTCCTTCAAAATCACGCATCATACCTCCGCGTGGCCCACCAAAATTCCGATGATAATTTTCTCCCCATCGAAACGAAAAATTCGCCTTCCGAAATCCAACAAACATTCCTGCGCGGAAAACGACGAGGAGGAGCGCAAGCACGGCAAGTGAGAGTATCC
>JACQSD010000046.1 GCA_016206165.1 Candidatus Uhrbacteria bacterium | reverse complement strand
GTCTTTCCCGTCCCCGCGCCCGCAACAATAAGCAGCGGCCCATCCTTATGCTGCACCGCATCCTTTTGCTCCGTATTTAATTTTACTTCGATAGTTCCTGTTGCCATTGATAGCCCCTCTCTCCTCAATAAATCCCCCCTCTCCTCGCAGGAGAGGGTTGGGGTGAGGTCTCGAGGTGAGGTTCTTCAATTCTCTCATTGTATCCCACTCATTCGGCATTGACAAACAATCAACGCCTTGACATTCATAGTGCATTACCATTACTCTTAGCGTGGGTAACCCCAACCAAGGAGGCAGGTCATGTACCGAACAGCGTGCGCGATTGCGGATTCTGGAGTGGAGGAAGGATTCCTCCCGCCACGCCTCACAGTTCGTCTCGGATTCGTGGATGCGATCTTCATCCTCGAGGTCATCGAGCGGGATGGCCGGGTGCCGAAGGAGGTGAAGGACATCTTCGCATTTGCCCTTGTGCAGTTCGCGCGAGCTGCGAATGGGGAGACCAACACCGCGTCCGGCGATTTCAAGATGTACGTCCTCTTCTACGAGGCGCTCGTCGGGCCTACGACGGCAAGTCTCAACGCGAAGAAGGAGGCGGTGTCCACCATCATCAGGTGGTGCATGGACATGCTCGAACGGCTCATGGGATCTGACGTGGGCAGTCTCCCTTCGCCTACGGATCGCAGTGTGCTTCTCGCGACGCTCCGCGATATCTCCGCGTACGCCGAGAGCCAAACTCCCCCTGGAGATTAGGAGATTGTGATTCACGGGTGAGCGAATGGCGAGAACCGAAAGGACGGGTTGAGCAACTGCTCCCCGTCCTTTTTCTATTTCAAAAAAATTGAAGAAACTGCATCGTTGTTACATACACGGGGGACCCTTTACAATAACTCTAAAAATTCCTCAACAGTCAAACCACTCTGCTGAATAATACTTTTCAACGTACCCTTGCGAAGATCCTTGGCATGAAAAGGAATCGTGATACCGATGTGTGCACGCACGTAGATGCGATGACTCCCGCGCTGACGCTCAAATACAAAACCCGCGTGCTCCAATGCTCGTATTACTTTTGCTGGAGTCATCGCGGGCAATTTCGACATACGCTCTATATTGCCAATTCCAATGGCGCAATAATCACGTGCGCTTTTTGCTCAAAGAAATCTTTGACATGACGCTCTTTCATCACCTCCACGTAGAGTACGGCCGCCTCTTTAATATTCGCCATTGCCGCCTCGAACGTATCTCCTTCAGAAATACACCCGGGCAATGCCGGTATGGTGACGGTGTATCCACCATCTTTCATATCTGGCGCAAAGACGGCAGTGTATTGATGAATTTGTTTTTGTATTTTTCTTGTTTGCATATATGCAAAGTATACCACGCAAACCCGCGATGTCAATGCTCGGGTATGATGACATGCATCACATTGACAAAGTACAAAGGTATGCTATGGTCTGAGTGCTCACATCCAAGGAGTCCTGGCGTGTGCTGGGATGGAACGTGGGTAGTCTCGTGTTCGGGCGAACCGTTTTGGGGGCACCGCGGGGGCGGTGTTGCCAGGGCGTGATACCCGAATAGGAGGAAACAATGGATACACAGGCAACGGCGGCGATGTTTCGACGAGTGAAAACACTCTTCGAGGGATTCGAGGGAAGCGAGTGGGATGGCGATGCGCTCGCGGGATTCCAAGATAACCCGCAAGCAATCGCAACGCTTGCGCGCGCACTCCGCCAAGGGAAGCGGACCCGACAGGAACTCTATCGCTTCATCGACACAGGATTCCCCGGAAGTTTCACGTGCAGCGACACGAAGATACCTCCGTATCACCTGCTCCGCCTCATTTTCGAGGCGACCGCCATGTCCACGCATGGGGGACAGAACTCTCTCCCGATACTTTGGGAACTAGGTGATGGATTATTCGCGAATCCATCGCTCAATCCACTCACGCTCCTCCAGTGGGTCGAGCAACTCGGCATCGCGCGGTACGATATGTCCCTCCTCCCCGAAACAGGAGGACCGCAGGCAAAAACGTTCGTGCCGAACGGTAACCCTGGGGAATCCGTGCATCGTGTCACCGCAATAAAGCACACGTTCGAAGGAACGAAACAATCGATCAGCGAGATCGAGACCATGCTCGATGAGGAGTACCAAAAGATACGCGGCGATGTCTCGCTCGCGGTCTCACTCCTCCTACTCTCGCCAGAACACCTCGTGCCAGGTCAAATATTCATCTTTTCGGGCGCGAAACTGGGCTGGCGCGACTTCCTTCGGAACGAACAGACCAGCTTTGTTACCGTTAAACGGGGACATGATGGCACGGTGTGGTTCGGTTCTATCCCGGCAAATGCGCCTTGGTCCGGTGCACTACACCGTTCCGTCCGTGTGAACCAGATACTGAGCTAGTATTCAAACCGCTCATTGCAGCGGTCAAACCAAAAGGACGGGTTGAGCAACTGCTCCCCGTCCTTTTCAATTTAAAAATATCGTAGTTAAAAAACATCATCACCTTATATACCATTGTACTAGTACAGTGGTAAATAAAAAACGTTGAGAGATGATCAGTCTATTACGGAAGTAAAGGTCTTGACGGCGGTAGAGCTGCGTGCTAGTTTATGATGCTGCGTGAGATTTGTATCTGTCTAATCACCCCAAGAGATGGAGGAGGTATTCGATGGCGCGAAAGAAGAAGACAGCAGCGAATGCGAGCGGGAGCACGTGGACCTCGTTCGCGGAGTTCGAGCAGGCGGACACGTTCAACGTCCGCGTCACGCGTGAGGCGATGACGAGGGAGGCATTGATCCTCCTCGGGCGATTCATCGCCGACGCGATCTTCTCGGCGAAACAGAAGCTCTCCGTCACGGTCTGGACGGCGAACGGGCAGCGCCTGTTCTCACAGGCCGGGGAAGGGACAACGTGCAATAATGATCTCTTCCTGCGGCGGAAGTTCAGGACGGTGCAGCATTTCGGCATGAGCACCATGGGGCTGCACCTGAAGCTGGCCGAAGCGAAGCAGTCACTCGTGACGCGCTACTCGCTCTCGGAGAGCGAATTCGCGACATGCGATGGCGGGATCCCGATTTACGTAAACGACCTCATGGTCGCGATCGTCACGGTCTCGGGCCTGCCGCTCGAGAAAGACCACCGAGAACTCGTACGAATGCTCCACGAGTTCTTCAACGACAAGGAGGAATAAACCCTCCTCACGGAACGATGCACAACACGGCGGGTGGTGACGACCTCACCACCCGCTGATTCTTTTCTCCCTTTTCTCCCCCTTTGACAAAGCTGAATACAAAACATACACTCACTATTGTGTTGGTGATGATGTATGCGAATGAATCTGCTGGTCTTCTTAATAAACCACGGGAGGGCGCAATGCGTAAAAAGAATGCAGCGAAACTCCCGAAAAAAGGAGTGTCGGAAAAAATCCGACGGTTGAGTGATCGTCTACCACTCTCCCCAGAGACACGGCATGCGGCACGCACTGCCGGAGAAATCGGCGGACATCTTGGTGCAATCTTTGCGACCAGTGATGGTGCAGGATCGCACAGCATGCTCGGCATTCTCGGGCACATCGTCGCGCTCATTGTGCTCGGCGCACGGTGGGTGCTAAAGAGAGGTTCGACCAACGTGCAACCGCCGCTCATGAAGCGTGAGCGACTCCACGGAAAACGAAAAGACGGGTGATGCCAGGAGGCTCCCCGTCCTTTTCATTTGTCCATTGCAATAAAAAAATGTCCATATACGACAAACGGCCGTTCTTTTTATATGGACGAAAAATAGTAGGACGGTGAAAAACAATTGCAAAGGTTCGTCCTCCGAAATCCAGTACATGAAAAACGCGACCTCAAGATCGCAGCTACAAATATGGAAAATTTCGTAACTCCTCCCCGCCTCCTCTTACCACAGTAGTAGAGTAAAACTCACTACGTGGCCGGTCCTAAGAGGAGGAGATCTCCCCTCTTAAGGTAAGAGGGGTTGGGGGAGTTATGCGGCCCGAATTATCTCTAGCACCTCGTCGCGTTTTTGCTCCATGAGTTCTTTTGACTTTGCCTCAAGATTCAAGCGCAAGAGCGGCTCGGTGTTTGAGGGGCGGACGTTGAAATGCCAATCGGGATAATCAATCGAGCGTCCGTCGAGGTCGGAGACGGTGCCAGTGCTATATTTTTCTTTGAGCCGTGCATAGATTCCCGGAACGTCGGTGACGGTAGAATTAATTTCTCCTGATACATGATACGCCGCACGAATGGGCATGAGGATCTCCGAAAGTTTCTGCGCCTGCCGCGAAAGATACGCGACCATCACGAGTGCCGTCACGAGCGCGGAATCAACCTGAAAAAAATCACGGAAGTAATAATGGCCAGAGAGCTCTCCGCCAAACACTGCATTCGTTTCCGCCATACGCTTTTTAATATAGGTCTGCCCCACACGATTCACGAGCGGATGTGCACCAAGTGCTGTCAAACGATCGCGGATCACCCATGACTCGCGGACATCGTAAATAATTGAAGCTCCAGGGTAACGAACTGCAAATTCTTCTCCAATGAGTGCAGTCACAAAATCTGCTGGAACAGACTCCCCATGATCATCAACAATAAAAAATCGGTCAGCATCTGCATCAAAAGCAAACCCCGCATCGGCATGATGCGCGATCACTGCTTCCTCAAGCAATCGACGATTTTCTGCGAGCAATGGATTCGGCCCGCGATTTGGAAAATGGCCGTCGGGCTCAAAAAAAAGTGGAATGACCTTTATGGGGAGATCTTTAAAAACCGTCTCAATCAATGGGCCAGCCATCCCATTCCCCGCATCCATCACAATCGTGAGCGGTTGCAAACTCGTTGGGTCAACAAACGAAAGAACACGATCCTGATATGCAGAAAGAAACTCTTTTTTTTGAAGCAGCCCTTCACGCGACGGCGTTGGAAAATTTCCTGCATACACGAGCGACTCGATCTCTTCCATCCCCTGCCCCCCACCAATCATCCATGGAATTTCTTTTACCATCTTTAATCCACTATATTCTTTTGGATTGTGGGAAGCGGTCACCATGATACCGGGAAGTTTTTCTGTTGCACACGCAAAATAAAAAAGATCAGTTGACACCATACCGATGTCAAGCACATCTCTCCCCTGCGCACGAATACCGCGAATGACCGCGTCCGCGACTGTCGGCGATGAACGACGACAATCCTGACCAACGACGAGTGGCATTGATGCATCGCCAAGATAAACAACCATTGCACGTGCAATCTTCTCCGCAATCTCCTCATCGATCTCATCGGGATAAATTCCGCGAATGTCGTAGGCTTTAAAGATAGACATAACAGATCGAAAACTCTAAATCCTAAGCACTAAATTCTAAACATTAGTCATTTGAATTTTTTGATTTGCTTAGAGTTTAGGATTTCGGATTTAGGATTTCCCGTCTTGTGGTTGTTCGTTCAACTCCGAGAGAATGAGTCGCAGCACTTGCATACATGCACCGAGTGCCCAGATGATACCCATGAGTTCAATGAACCACCCAAGCACTGGAATGTGCGTGAGGATCGTCCACACAATACCACCGACCACAAGCGTCCACATGATCGAATGAAAATGATGGTGCGGATCGATCCGATGCATGATCGCAAAACCGATCGCGAGTGCAGCAAGGACGTGTGCGCAATAGACCATCGCCGCCCAGAACACAATCGTGAGCAGTGCGAGCGGAATGCCAATGACTGTCCCAAAAAGAATAAGGCACATGATCGGGGTGACGATGAGCCCAAGCATTCCCCAACTCATGTTCTTCAATGGTTCGGAAAGCATACAACTCATCGTCATCGCGGTTGGCCTTCGCGCAAGCATAATCAACACGAGACCGACGATATAGAGACCAAACAACATAATAAGCCGCGTGAAGAGAAACGACGGCGACGTGATCATTGTGAGATACGGCACGGGTTCTGATTTTTCTGGCGTCATCACCGGCCCCTTGAATGTTCCCTCCGCGTTCAATTGCGATACCGAAGCCCACGTATACTCACCAATCGTCGCCTGTTTTTCCACTGTGAGCGTGTTGCCGATCACCGTGAGCGCGCGACCAATGGATCCACGGATCGTGACGGTTTCCCCAACCACACGCACACTCCCGCCGACCGGCGCATCGATGAGAATGGTTCGTGCAAGCGCGATCACATCACCACGCACGGGCGCACGAATTTCGAGTGTCTCTGCGGCGACGATCACATCACCGGCGACTGGTTGCGCAACGATCACGGTATCACGAAGCGCCCAGAGATTGTCCGTTATCTTTGCTCCCTCTGCCGCTGAAAGAAAAACTGTGGGCAACAAAAAAAGCGCTCCGAGCAGAAGCGTCGCAAGAACTATTTTTCTTCGAAAAACATTGCCCATAGATTCGCAAACTATATCACTTTCGCGCGATGGTGACAAGCCGGTGGCCGTTCCACCAATGTGCAGGTTTTCCTTGTAAACTATAGTATTGTTGTTCAATAATAAAACCGCTCTCTCGCATCAAATGCCGCACTTCGCGTAAAGAAAAAACGTGGATATATCGCTTAATCGGCTGATCAACTCCTCGCTTCCATTGCACATATACGTCGCGCCGATCATGCCCTTGCAGTGCCCAACAAAAAATAAGATTCCATAAACGGTAACGCAGGATCATCCGTGGCTGCCACAAATTCCAATCTGTCAAAAATAAGCGTCCACCAGGTTTCAGAACACGTGCGAATTCACGAACCGCCTGTACACGCAACACATTGCTCGGAATATGGTGGAATGCTGATACCTCAATCACCGCATCAAATGCTGCGTCTGGAAATGGAAGCGCAAGCATGTCACCCACAATGAAACGATGCGGTATCTGGACGCCCTTGTTTCGCGCACGCGCCTGCGCTATCATACGACTACTCACATCAAGGCCGGTGTAGTCAATCGCCCGCCCTGCAAACGCATCCAAAAAACGACCGTTGCCACAACCAACATCAAGCACACGTGCGCCATCCGGAATCTGATCGGCAAAAAGTTGAATTGTCTCCCCGGCCAGTCCTCGCGTCTCCGAAAATGCAGTGGCAATCGCGTCGTAATCGCGCGTGTTCTTGTCGAGAATTATTTGTGCAAATGTTGAATCCATAATAATCGTAAAATTCCTAAATCCAAAGCACGAAATCCTAAACAAATTCAAAATCCAAATGTTTAAATGTTTTGAATTTTGGTCATTTGGATTTGTTTCGGATTTAGGATTTAGAATTTCGAATTTCTGTGTCTACCCTTGCTGAACAAATCGTTAAGGAACTCCTCTCCTCCTCTCCACAATCACATGCGGATGTGAATACTGTCAAGCGGAGAGTCGCCGGAACCGTTGCTGAAGCGCTCCCGTCAAGCGCGACGCTCTTGCATGCCTATCGCGCACTCGTCGAGGAAAAAAAGACGAAACGGAATCCCGCACTTGAACAACTTTTGCAAAAACGTGCTGTGCGTACACTCTCTGGCGTTGCGATTATTACTGTGCTCGCAAAGCCATATCCATGTCCCGGCAAATGTACGTATTGCCCAACCGAAGTCCGTATGCCGAAGAGCTATCTCGAACGCGAGCCCGCAGCGCAACGTGCGCTCATCCTCCATTTCGATCCGTATGTGCAGGTCCGCCAGCGCATCGAGATGCTCCAGACGAACGGGCACCCCACGGACAAAATTGAGCTCATCGTGAAGGGCGGCACATGGAGCGCATACACACCACTCTATCAACGCTGGTTTTTGAAACGTTGTTATGACGCTGCGAATGATGCAAGTATCGATACATTCGATCATAACGCCCCCACTCCCCCCTCTTATCTTAAGAGGGGGGTAGGGGGAGTTACTACAACAAACAGTGAAGACGAGGGTGAGGTTCGAAAAAAATTCGCAACACGCCTCGCGCTTGAGCAACATCAATCGCGCAATGAGGATGGATGGGCAGACGCGACGCCAACGACGGACGAGGAACTGCTCGAGGCGCAGCGGATCAACGAGACAGCGTCCCATCGTATCATTGGGCTTACCCTTGAAACGCGTCCTGATTGGATCACGCCGAAAGAGGTACGGAATCTTCGCGTCCTCGGCTGCACGCGTATTGAACTTGGCGTGCAAAACACCGACAATAAACTGCTCGACCGCATTCAACGCGGTCATACCATTGAAGACGCAAAACGCGCGACTGCCCTCCTCCGTGCTGGCGGATTTAAGGTTGACTTTCACCTTATGCCACAGCTGCCGGACGCAACACCCGCGTCGGACATTGCAATGTTCGACACGCTCTGGGCAGACGCAGATCTCCGCCCGGACATGATCAAGATTTACCCGTGCGTCGTTCTCGAAAGTGCAGAACTCTATAAAGAATGGAAGGCAGGGACATACAAACCGTATGCATTTGAACAGCTTGTCGAGGCGCTCATCACGATCAAATCGCGTGTCCCCCGTTATGTCCGTATCTCGCGCCTCATCCGCGATATTCCGAGTGACTACATTAAGGATGGTAATCACATCACCAATCTTCGCGAGATTCTACAAAAGAAAATGCACGAGCGAGGACTCGTTTGCAATTGCCTTCGCTGCCGGGAACTGGGACACCAACGCCAAGCCCGCCCCCTGCAGCTAGCTGCTAGCAGCCAGAAGCGAGATGCAAAATTATTCATTGACGAATACGAGGCATCTGCGGGTAAAGAAGTTTTTCTCTCATTCGAGGATGCGGAGCGGACGACGGTGTTTGGGTTTTGCCGATTGCGTCTGCCGGGCGCATCGATGCCAGAGGTCGAAACGCTTCTTCCAGAAATTCGGAATGCGGCATTTATCCGTGAACTCCATACATACGGACACCTCGTGCCCATCGAAAAAGAAGAGACCGGGTCTCTGTCGAGACAGAGACCCGGTCTCCCAATATCCGACGATCTGCACACTGTCCAACACACTGGGCTTGGGCGACAACTTATGGAACGGGCAGAAGCGATCGCGCGAGAGCATGGATTTAAAAAAATGGCAGTGATCGCCGGCGTCGGCGTCCGCGAGTATTATCGCAAACTTGGTTATGCACTCGAGGGGACGTATATGACAAAGGCGCTTGAATAAGCTATAATAGCTTCATCAGCTTCTTTAGCTTCATTACCACCACTAAAAAGCTAATGCAGCTAACGAAGCTCAACTATGCCCATCTTCCTCACCTCCTCTCTCATTACCCATTTCATCCTTTCGATCGTCATCGGGACATTTCTTGTGTATCTCGTTGCGCAAGCAGTGCACCTCCATCACGTGAAGGTATGGTTCCACGCACTCAAAGCAGCGATCGACTACAGCCTCTTTCTCCTTTCCGGATTCGTCGGATCTACATACTACGGTATGAAGATCGAACAATTCATTCACCAGAATCAAAACTTCCATCTTACTGCCGCAGTCCGTACATGGATCTTCTCATGGCTTGCACTCTTCCTCGTGAATCACTTTTTCTTGAACTGCAAAGGGAGGCACGCCTTCATCGCCGCAGGAATTTCTGGATTGCTCACGACGATTCTCTACATCGCACTCCTCCTTCCACAACTTTCCGCACACCCAGCGATCGCCTGTTGGTACTTCAAATGCTAGAATCTACATCACCCGGAGATGTAAATCTACATCTCCGGGTGATGTATTTTTTTGGACGGACAAATGTCTCGCAATACACATGCGGGGCATTTTGGTTTTCTGGGGGCGCATGTGGCGCGGCCGTGGAGAATAAGATATTCATTCACGTCAAGGTAGTCTTTAGGCGCATACAGTTTTTCGAGATCGTGCGCCATCGCATCCGGTGTTTTTCCTTTTGTTAATCCAAGCCGTGGCGCAACGCGGAAGACGTGCGTGTCAACCGCAACGCCAGTCGGCTTCCCAAATGCTTTTGCCATGATGAGGTTGGCACTTTTCCGGCCGACTCCCGGGAGCGTGACGAGATCCTCGAATCGCTGGGGCACTTTCCCTCCAAATCGTTCGACGAGCGCAGCACCAATCCCTTGCAAATACTTTGCCTTTGCTTTATAGAAACCAGTTGAGTGAATATCTCGCTCCAACTCCTGAAGATTTGCACGCGCATAGTCTTGTGCGGTTTTGTATTTTTGAAAAAGACTCTTCGTGACCATGTTCACGCGCACATCCGTACACTGTGCGGAGAGCACTGTTGCAATTAAAAGCTCAAGCGGATTTTCACCATCAATAAATGGTCCGCGAACTTTGTAGGTTCGTTTGAGTCGTTTAAGAATCGTGCTCGCGCGTGTTCGTTGGTTCATAGTTAGAAACCTGTTGAATAAGTGGTAGCCGCAGGCTTTAGCCTGCGATACATTGCGCACCCTAAAGGGTGCGGCTACCCATTCGATGAAATTATTCAACACTCCCAGTTAGTGAGTCTACCTGAATATAAATTTTTTGAAAATGAATAAGAGGGCAACAGCGCTGCGACGCCATTGCCCTCCACCGAAAAATCGAAACCTACTCCCCCTCGTACTCCGCGATGAGGCGTTCCATCGCCGCACGCTCCGCGTCCTTGTCACGCTCCTGCGCGCCGGCGGCGTCGTGCTCCGCAATCGCCCGCGCTTTCACGAAGAAGACGCGGACGATGATCGTAGGATCGAGCTCTAGAGTCCGACAGATCCGTGCAAACCGCATGAGGAGGTCCGACGCCTCCTCGTACTGGTTCACCCTGTCCCGCTTCTGGATCCCCTCAAGCATTTCATCGCATTCTTCCTTTAGCGTCGCGATGAGCTTCTCCGGCATCCGCTGTTCGAGGAGGCCAGTGACCGGCTCACCCTTCTTCTCTCGCCGGAGATCATCCTGAACCGTGAGCACGTTCACGATCATCTCGACGAGCGCGCCAAACGCATCCAATTGCAATGCGTCCGGCTTCCACTCCGCACGATCAATGTTCACGCCCATGACGCACCTCCCGTTGTTGTCAACCTACTCCTGCCTCTTCGCAAGATTCTCGAGGACGTTTTGTGCGAGATCGCGCTCGAACTTCCTATTCGTCCGTTCATCCTCAATACGGATGAAGAGACGTCCGAATAGAGTTCCGAGAACGGAATGAATCGGATAGCCGTGTTGAATAGCCGCATAGATGACCTGTTCGAGCATGCTGCTCATCGCAATCATACGGTCGATCGGTTCCATGCTCGTAAAGTCAACTCCGCGAACCCGCCGGACCGTGTCGCCCATGTCGACCCCAGTACCGCGTTGTCGCTGTTGTTCCGCGATCGCATCTGCCTGCGCGAATAGATTCTGAAGACGCTGCTCGATCGCACGCAGTACCTCTTTCTCGCTCTCTTCAAGGTTGCACTTCTCGACGACTTTTGCCATGGTGGTCCTCTCCGTGAGATGAGTTGTTACCTATCTTGTTGAATGTCCAAACCGCCACTGATCAGCTCAACCTACCAGAATTGTTGCTGTTTGTCAATGGGTTTGATATGATCATTAAAATGGATAACGAAAATACGAATACCCTACGAAATTACGAATTCGTAAATTCATACATCATTCGTGTTTTCGCGATCCCCATTATGTCCTATCTCTCTCAAACCGATCCAGAAATCGCAAACGCAATCGAAGCAGAGCTTGGCCGCGAACGCCATGTCCTGGAGATGATCCCTTCAGAAAATTTTGTGTCACGCGCCGTGCTCGAAGCGCTTGGCTCGGTCGCGACAAACAAGTATGCGGAAGGTCTTCCTGGCCAACGCTATTACGGCGGATGCGATGAGATCGATAAGCTCGAGAGTCTTGCAATTGAACGAGCAAAAAAACTTTTCGGTGCAGAGCATGTGAATGTACAGCCGCTCTCTGGCGCGCCCGCGAATATTGCCGTCTATTCCGCACTCTTGAAACCAGACGACGCCATCCTTGGCATGGATCTTTCGCACGGCGGACACCTCACCCATGGAAGCCCCGTCACCTGGATGGCGAAACTTTTCAATTTCATTCGATACAAGACAACCGCTGAAGGAAAAATTGATTATGACCATATTCGCACGATGGCGCACGAGCATAAACCAAAGCTCATTCTCGTCGGCTACTCTGCGTACACGCGTGAGATTGACTATGCAGCAATCAAGACAATTGCAGACGACGTGGGCGCGTTGACGATGGCCGATATCGCGCACATTGCCGGGCTCATTGCTGCAGGCGAAATGAATAACCCAGTGACGTCATTCGACGTCGTGACGACGACAACTCATAAAACATTGCGCGGTCCACGTGGCGGCATGATTATGTGTAAAAAAAATCACGCCAAAGCCATTGATTCGGCAGTCTTCCCTGGTCTTCAAGGCGGACCACATGAAAACAACATCGCTGCAAAAGCGGTTGCATTTAAAGAAGCGCTCAAACCATCATTTAAAGAATATGCGAAGCAGATCAAAAAAAATGCAAAGGCTCTCGAAAAAGTATTCACTGGCTCAAATGCAAAACTTATGTTTGGCGGAACGGATAATCACATGCTCCTCATTGATGTGACACCACTCGGGCTGTCGGGTAAAGAGGCGCAGATAGTCCTCGATAGTGTTGGCATTACATTGAATAAAAATATGATTCCAGATGATCCGCGATCACCTATGGACCCATCAGGTATTCGCCTTGGCACGCCAGCACTCACGACGCGTGGACTCAAGGAGGCAGACATGGAGCGTATCGCGCAAACAATCCTCGATGTACTCACCCATCGCACCGATGACGGAGTCAAAGACAAAGCACGCGCGATGGTGAAAGAGCTGACAGAAAAGCATCCGCTGTATCCAGATTTCTCATATCTATAAATTTATTGTTCGAGCGCAGTCGAGAACTTCTCGATTCCGCGAAGACCCGCCCCGTCGAATGACGGGGTTCACTCGAAGAATAATGTCTACACAACTTCTTGACGGAAAAAAAATTGCTGACGGTATTCGTGCACAGATTCGGACAGATCTACAAAGGTCCGGGGTTGCCCCCGGGCTTGCGGTTTTATTGGTGGGCAATGATCCGGCATCGCATCTCTATGTGAGCCTCAAAGAGAAAGCCGCAAAGGAAGTGGGCATTCATTTTGAAAAATATCTTTTCTTTGCGGCAACGCCAGAGGCGGAGCTTATACAGAAAATCCTAGAGCTCAATCGCCGCACGGATATTCATGGAATTCTTGTCCAAGTACCACTTCCCGACCCACTTTCTGAAGATCGGCTCATTGCCGCGATTGATCCAAAAAAGGATGCAGATGGATTCCATCCAAAGAATATCGATGCACTCCTCGCGGGGATCACGACGATTGTTCCGAGTGTCATTCGAGGTATTCTTGCGCTCATCGAAGCAACGCATGTACCGCTTGCGGGTAAGCACGCGATCATCCTCGCGAACTCGTTTGCCTTTGCACAGCCGATAAGAAAGATGCTCACCGACTGTAACGTTTCGACAGACATCGACAGGTCAACTACATCTCCGGGTGATGTAGGCTTACATCACCCGGAGATGTGTACATACGATATCGTCATCACCGCACGCGGCATTCCAAAAAGCGTTACGCCCGATATGGTGAAGGAGGGCGCGATCGTTATTGATGTCGGCACCACGCTCGTGGACGGCAAAATTCGGGGCGATGTGCATCCCGACGTTGCAAAAAAGTCGGGTTGGCTCACACCCGTCCCCGGCGGCGTTGGGCCGATGACTGTGGCATATCTTCTTCGGAACGTCGTTGATGCGAGTCTTAGTGGGTAGCCGCAACCTTTAGGTTGCGCAGGCTTCCGCCCGAGGCGGATCCGCTGCTGGCGGAAAAGCCTGCGGCTACCGATTATTCTACAGTCTCAACGTATGAAGTACATTTTCTTTGGTACATCAGAATTTGCGGCAATCATTCTAAAAACGCTGATTACAAAAAATTTGACGCCGGTTGCTATTGTCACACAACCGGATCGCGCGGCTGGACGCGGGAAAAAATTGACCCCTCCACCAGTAAAAATGATCGCTCAACAACACCGCATTCCGTTGCTCCAACCAGAAAAACTCGATACAAATTTTTTGAAAGACATCGCGCACTATCACGCGGACCTCTTTGTCGTCGCCGCATACGGTGAAATTTTAAAAAAAGAAGTGCTTGATTTTCCTCCGCGCAAAACGATCAACGTGCACCCATCACTCTTACCAAAATATCGCGGCCCCTCACCCATCCAAACTGCAATCATGAATGGGGACGAACAAACCGGGGTGAGCATCATGCTCCTTGATGATGCAGTGGATCATGGCCCTATTCTCGCACAAACGACGACACAGATAAGCACAGATGACACAACGATGACACTGAGTGAGAAACTTGCTTTGCAAAGCGCCGAACTTCTCGCAATGGTGATACCACAGTGGGGAGAACAGAAACTTGCTCCGGTTGCGCAAGATGATACGCAGGCAACGTTCACGCGCATGATCACGAAGGAAGACGGGCATATTGATTGGACAACATCCGCTGCAGCAATTGAACGCCATACCCGCGCGATGGCCCCGTGGCCCGGATCGTGGACAATGTGGAAGTATGGCGAAAAAACCATACGTTTGCAGTGCATCAAGGTAACCTCTCGACTCGCCTCGCTGGAGCTTCGGCGAAGCGGGCCGGGCTCGGGAAAAAACGCAGCGCCCGGGACAGTGCTCGATGATGCAAATGATTGCCTCGTCGTTGCGTGTGGCGATGGCGTTCTTGCAATTGAATTGCTTCAACCTGAAGGAAAACAAACGATGACCGCTCGCGCTTTTGTGAATGGACACCCAACAATTATTGGAGCTGTACTTAAATAGTGGTAGTCGCAGGCTTTTCCGCCCCTGGCGGATCCGCCTCGAGCGGAAGCCTGCGCACCCTAAAGGGTGCGGCTACCCGCTTTTACAGATACCTCTACAATAAAAAGAGACGGACAGTGCCCCCAAACACTGTCCGCTTTTTTATGGAAGGGTCCGGGGAGAGTGTTCCTCAAAATGTGACACTCCCCTCGGTCCACCTCCACCCGGATGGGACCCTCCCAAGGCGCCCCGGAGTCGCCTCGGGAGGGATCGCCATCGTTCGTTTCTCGGGTCCGGAGATGCCTCAGAATCGCCCCCGGACCCATCGTTTTGTTCATGCCATCGCGAGTCGGTTGAGCCTGCCCTTCACGTCGCCGATGATTTGCGACCCGACCGTGCCCCAGACGTCGCTCTGATGCACGTTGCGGTCGACCTTGACGACGGAGATGAGGCTCCCACCCTGCTCCCGAAGTTTCGCCGACTTCTTCCAGCGCCAGTCCCGCGTGATGAAGATGACGTTCCACCCTTTCGCACAGTACGCTTCGATGAGCGCCTGCGCGAGCATCCGATCCTTGAAGCCCTGCCACACACTCCAGGCGACTGCAATCGCCTTCTTGACCCGTCGGCCAAGTTCTCGGGTGATGCGTTCCGCCAACCTCGCAGGAACGCACTCATCCACGACGATGATACACCCTCCGCTGCTATCGCCATCGCTTGGCATAGAGCCTCCTCAAAAAGCCCAGGTTTCGTGACGCATGACCGCTTATTTGATCCTTTCTGGAATTTGAGTTATCAAGGTACTATCCGCCTCTCTCCTCCGGCATACCTCCCCCCGCCAAGGCGGGGTTCGGGGCTAAGCCATTCTGAAACGCGGCGGATTGTTTCCGCGACGGAAACAAAAAATCTCGGGGTTACCGAGATTCTTCACTGGTTTGTATAATTTTTGAGAGCGACTTTCGCACAACGCCTTGTAAGCGTCCAATACGGTAAACTGTGAAGTCGCACTGATGCATAGAAATTGTTATCCACACACCATCTGTAATAGTAGCACACAAGCGATTACTCTACCCTGTGGATAAGTCCATCGCCACTTTCCACCCTTTCTTTTTGTTGAGAAACCTCTGCAAAAGTTATCCATTGGTTTGGTAGTCGCAGGCTTTAGCCTGCGTTACGCACCCTAAAGGGTGCGGCTACCCACTTTTGCAGAGGTCTCTTGAATATGCTCCCGACTTTTCTCAATAATTGCAAGCGCCCAGTGCGGATCCGGAATATTGCGTGCAATGAGCTCGTCCTCGCCATGACTCACCATGAGATTCCCATGGCGGAAGAGTGTCTGTGCAATTCCTTTCCTCTGCATTGCGATACTCCGCATATGTGTGAATGCAACTTCCGCGACGTGACGTTCAAGGAAACCACGCTGATCAATATCAATCACACGCACTGATGTAATGACGAGCGCATTAAAATACCAACTCACAAATGTCCGGAGTGCAAGAAATACGCCCACACAGAGGAGCGCAAAAAAGATAATACTGCCGTTGATGCCCCAGCGAAATAATGGAACGATAAGGAAAAAAGGGCCAACCACAAAAAGAAAGAGAAAAAAATAATCCCAAAAGAATGTAGTCCAATGACGACGAATGATCCGAAGAATATCTTCATCATCACGAATACTCAAATTGTGTCGGAGATATTCGGACATACCCTGTAGTAGAACTCCGCCTGATCCTTACGGATCAGCTGACGAATGTCGTATGTATGATACTTACTACCATGCATTCTGAAGAAAAACATGAACGTCATGCCGAAGGCTGACGTGGCGAAGTTTCACTACAGGGCATGCATGCTATCCCTGCACCGGTGTTGGCACGCGGTGATCGCGCCGATATTTGCGCGCAATTTTTAACCGCACAAGTTCCTTTTCCATCTTTGCGGCAAGCGCAGCGTATTCCGACGCTTCGGTGATCTTGTCTTTCGCGAGCATCTGCGCGCGCTGTCGCGCTGCTTCTGCGCGTTCGAGATCAATTTCTTCTACCTTCTCCGCAGTATCCGCAAGAACAATAACCTGACTCTTTGGTTGCACCTCAACAAACCCGCCAGAGATTGCCATGGGAATACGTGCCGCTCCTGTTTTAATGAGCAGCTCTCCTGCTTGCAATGCAGCAACAAGCGGAAGATGATTTGGGAGTACGGTAATCTCACCATCCTTTGTAGGGATGGTCACTTGATCAACGTCGTCTTCAAAGACGATACGTTCGGGGCTCACTATTTTAAAATGAAGCATAACAGTAAAGTCAGTAAAGACAGTGAAGTCAGCTACTTTGTATTTTCTCGCTGACTTACTTTCCAACTATAGAGCAATTTACTTACTTCTTCAGCAAGAAAATGTGCACGCGTATATGTCTCATCACTAATATAATGCAAATCCCGTGAGACAAGAAGTTGATACTTTAATTCCTCAAGAGACCCCTCTGAGATATTATAAAAATGAATACTATCATTAACTGAATGACGACGAAATCCTTCCACAATATTGGATGCTACCGATATCGCTGCACGCCGCATCTGAGAAACAAGCCCATACAATTCATGTGTAGGAAAAGTAGATGTAACCTCATATACAAGAAGGACTAGCTCGTGTGCTTTCTGCCATACTTGTAGATCATGGAAGTTTTTGATTGTAGCCATAACTGCTGTCTTCACTGTCCTCGCTGTCTTTACTTACTTTACTTCATCAATCGTTCCTTTCATATAAAACGCCTGTTCGTTCTTGTCATCATGTTTTCCATCGAGAATCTCCTTGAATCCACGAATTGTTTCCTTCAGTGTCACGTATTTCCCAGCTGCTCCGGTAAATGCTTCTGCCACGAAGAATGGCTGCGAAAGGAACCGTTGGATTTTCCGCGCACGGGAGACTGTTTGCTTATCTTCATCCGATAATTCTTCCATTCCAAGAATCGCGATGATATCCTGAAGATCCTTATAGCGTTGCAGCACTTTCTGCACCTGCCGAGCAACGTTGTAATGTTCCGCACCGACAATTTGCGGATCAAGAATCGTCGATGTGGAATCAAGTGGATCAACTGCAGGATAAATTCCAAGTTCGGCGAGCGATCGCGCAAGCACGACTGTGGAATCAAGATGCCCGAACGTCGTTGCTGGCGCTGGGTCCGTCAAGTCATCCGCAGGAACATACACTGCTTGGATTGATGTAATGGATCCATTCTTTGTCGATGTGATTCGTTCTTGCAACTCACCCATTTCGGTCGCGAGCGTTGGCTGATAGCCGACTGCGGATGGAATACGGCCAAGGAGTGCTGATACCTCGGATCCCGCTTGTGTAAAACGGAAAATGTTATCAATGAAAAGGAGAACGTCCTGTTTCTGTTCGTCACGGAAATACTCTGCCATCGCGAGACCGGTCAACGCCACGCGTGCGCGCACGCCCGGCGTCTCGTTCATCTGCCCAAAAACAAGGGATGTCTTCGCAAGTACTCCTGACTCTTTCATTTCGTGGTAGAGATCATTCCCTTCACGACTTCGTTCACCAACGCCGGCAAATACGGAAAGACCTCCATGCTCCTGCGCGATATTTCGAATAAGCTCCATAATAACAACCGTCTTTCCGACGCCAGCGCCACCGAAGAGTCCTACTTTCCCCCCCTTCACAATCGGACAGATGAGATCGATCACTTTAATTCCCGTCTCCAAAATTTCTGTCTTTGTTGCTTGATCTGTAAACTTTGGGGCTGGACGATGAATCGGATACTGTACTTTTGTTTTCACTGCCTCTTTGCCATCAATCGGATCGCCAAGCACGCTCAACATGCGGCCAAGTGTTTCCTTGCCTACAGAAACCGAGATCGGAGCACCGGTATCCACAACGTCTGCATTCCGTTGCAATCCATCCGTCGATCCCATCGCGATCGTCCGTACGGTGTTCGAGCCCATGTGGCTCTGTACTTCAAGGACAAGTCGCTCGCCACCCCGACTCACCTCAAGCGCGTTATAGATCGCTGGCAGTTTTTCCCCGAAACGGACATCGACCACCGCGCCGATAACCTGACTAATAGAACCTTTGTTCATACGTAGATGCTGATAAACGCGGATAGTGACGCTGATAGACGCTGAAATCTGCGTTAATCGGCGTTATCATCTGCGTTATTCTGCTTCTATAGTTTAATTCTCAAGTGCTGCTTTTCCTCCTGCAATCTCCGCAATCTCGCGCGTGATGCCGGCTTGCCGCGCCTGATTGTACATGAGGGTCAGTTCTTGCATCATGTCCCCTGCCGCATCCGTCGCGTTCCGCATTGCAAGCATACGCGCTGAATGTTCAGACGCTTCAGATTCAAGAACAGATTGGTACAGTTGCAATTCAACAAGTCGTGGGAGTAAGTCGTTCAGCACAACATCGGGCGCAGGTTCGATAAGATACTCATACTCCCCTCTCTTTGTCAACTTCTCCCTCTCCTCGGAGGAGAGGGTTGGGGTGAGGTTTCGGGGTGAGGTTCCGATCACTCCAAGATTTTCATCCTCCTCTGCAATAAATGGCAGGAGCTGCTTCACTCGCGATTGCTGAACGAGTGACGAAATAAAATCCATATACACAACAGAAACGCGACTATAGGTCCCATCGAGAAAGCCATCCATCACGAGTCGTGTCAGTGGAGAAAGATCAGCAATACTTGTCGTAATATCTTTCTTCTCAAAGTCTGCCGCAATGGTCGCGCCATTCCGACGAATAATATCCCGCGACTTTCTTCCCATTGTAATATACTCCACATCTTTCATCTTCAATGCCTCTCCGGCAATGCGCGCGTTAAATGATCCGCACAAACCTCGATTTGAGCTGATGACGATGACTGCAGTCTTATTTACTGTTCGAGCTTGTCGAGAACTTCTCGACTCCTCCGACGCGTCGTCGGAGTCGCTCGAAGAATATGTAGATTCATCTTGCTTATTCCCCAACAACGGATGCTGATAGTCAACGCGCATCGTGAGCCGCTGGACAAGCTCCCAGGCAGTCCCTGCGTACGCGCGCGATGCAAGTGTCCGTGCCACCGCCTTCCGCATTTTTGCAGCAGAAACAAGCTCCATCGCTTTCGTAATCTTTTTCGTATTCGAAACAGAACGAATGCGTCGTTTGATGATTTTAGGTGAAACAGCCATGACAGTGAAGTCAGCGATGACAGTAAAGTCAGCTGTCTTTACTGACTTCACTGTCTTTACTGTCTCCGCTTATTTCTTAACTTCCTCGATGACCATCCGTAGTTTCTTTTCAACTTCTTCCGTTATCTCTTTCTTTTCACGAAGTAACTTCAACACTCCACTCGATTCGGTCTTTAAATGTTTGTGGAATCGCTCCTCCCACACACGGACGTCTTCTGCCGGAACATCATCAAGGTATCCATTGATCGCGCAAAAAATAATTGCAACCTGGTGCTCAACCGCCATCGGTTCAAACTGCCCTTGCTTTAAAATTTCGGTGAGGCGGCGCCCTCGCTCAATTTGTTTTCGCGTTGCTTCATCAAGGTCAGAACCGAATTGTGCAAACGCAGCGAGCTCGCGAAATTGTGCAAGTTCAAGTCGCAACTTTCCTGCCACTTTTTTCATTGCCTTCATCTGTGCCGCAGACCCGACACGAGAAACGGAGAGACCGACGTTCAATGCCGGACGAATTCCCTGGTAGAAAAGATCGGTTTCAAGATAAATCTGTCCGTCGGTAATGGAGATGACATTTGTAGGAATATATGCCGAGACATCGCCCGCCTGTGTTTCAATTATCGGAAGTGCCGTGAGCGACCCACTCCCATGTTCCTTGCTCAACTTTGCTGCACGCTCAAGTAAACGGGAATGCAGGTAAAAAATATCTCCTGGATACGCTTCGCGACCTGGTGGACGACGAAGCAACAACGAAATCTGGCGATACGCAACTGCATGCTTTGAAAGATCGTCGTAAACGACAAGCACATCCTTTCCCTTATCCATAAAGTACTCGCCCATCGCACATCCAGCATACGGAGCAATGAACGAAAGTGCCGCGGGTTGCGACGCTCCGGCGAGCACGACCGTGGTGTATTCCATCGCACCTACCTCCTCAAGCTTTTTCACAATCTTCGCGACTTTCGATTCCTTCTGCCCAATCGCAACGTAAATACAAATGACGTTTTGTCCTTTTTGATTGATAATCGCGTCAACCGCAACTGCAGTTTTCCCAGTCTGCCGATCACAAATGATGAGCTCTCGCTGTCCGCGACCAATCGGAATCATCGCGTCAATCGCTTTGATGCCCGTTTGTAATGGTTGCTTCACTGCTTCACGTGCAATGACACCTGGAGCAATTTTCTCGACAGGATAATGTGTGGTGGTCTTTGGTGCAGGTTTTCCATCGAGTGGTCGCCCAAGTGGATCGAGCACACGCCCGATAACTGTATCGCCCACGGGGACCTCCAAAATACGCCCCGTACTTTTCACGGTATCGCCTTCATGAATGTGGTGCGATTCACCAAGAATCATGGCACCAATCCGGTCTTCTTCAAGATTGAGTGCGACCCCATAGGTCACTGCTTCTTGCTTCTGGCCGCTAGCAACGAGCTGCAAGTTGCGAGAAGCAAATTCTAGCATCTCGGACGCCTTTGCATTTGAAAGTCCGGCAATGCGTGCAATGCCGTCACCGACATCAAGCACGGTGCCGACATGTTCTTGCACAGCCTCAGCCTTAAAATCGAGGATTTGTTTCTTCAATGTTTCGATAATGTGGTCCTTCGATGGATTGGACATAGATAAATATTGATTATTGTATCATTTTTTCTTTCAATGTGTGTAGTGCTCTCTGCATGCTCCCATCAAGAATCGTGTCGTCATAACGCACACGGACACCGCCAATCAATGTTGGATCGATGGTTGCATGTATTGTTGCTCGCTCTTTCTTTGCGAGCGACGCCACTCGCTCTGCAATGTGCTGTTGCTGTGTGGAAGAAATCTCGCGCGCGGTCGTGATGAAAACATCAATTTCACGTTCACGCGTGTTCCACTCTTTTCGAAAGAGTTCAATGATCGCATTCGCTTTCGCGAGGACTCCATCGCGTTGCAACGTCGCGATAAACCCATGCCCAACATTCCGGAGTTCAGCTCCATCATCTTGCACTGCCTGATAGAATGCCTGTGCGTATTGTTTGAGTGGACGTTTCATAATCACAGAATCACAGAAACACTCGGCGCGACGCCTCAACACAAAAACACTTTATGATTCTGTGTTTCTTGTGCTTCAGTGTTTTAGTGAATTCACTGTTGTTTCAACCAACTCTCTATCTTTCTTACTATCAATCTTTTCTTGCAAAATCTTTTCTGTTGCTGCAACGACAAGTTCTGCAACATGACCCCTCGCCTCGTTGAGCATTATCTCTTTTTCTCGCGCAATGGCGAGTTTTGCATCGTGCACAACCTTCTCCACATCCGTACGTGCCTTGAGTACCAAATCACCCCTCATTTTTTCTGCATGCTGTGTCGCCTCTTCAATGATACGCTGCGCTTCTTGTTTTGCTTCACGGAGTGTCGTGCCACGCATCTTTTCGAGTTCGGTTAACTCATGCGCAGCTCGTTTTGCGTCCTCGAGGCCTTGCTCAATCTTTCGCGTACGATCATCCATGAGCTTCACGAGTGGTTGATATGCCCACCGCCACAACACAAAAACGACGACAGAGAAATTGACAATCTGTGCAATAAATAATTTCCAATTCAAACCAAGCGTGTCAATAAACGACCCACTCTGTACTACGACTTCTTTTGCTACGTCAAGTTCGGAAGACATGCCACTCACGAATAACGAATCAGTCACGAATTCACGAATTCGTAAATTCGTAACCTTATTCGTAATTCGTTAGTTCTACAGGGTGAAGACAACGACCAATGCGTAAATGGCGATGGCCTCTGCAAATGCGGCTCCGAGAAGCATCGGAACGAACAATTTTCCTGCAGACTCTGGGTTGCGACCAATTGACTCCATGGCTTTTGCCACGAGTTTGCCAATAGCGTACGCCGGCATAATGCCACCGACTGCCATGGTAAGACCTTTCGTCAGGATCTTAACGGACTCTGGATCCATTGCCATATCGTTTTGTTGCACTACTCGCGTCGACAGGTAAAAAGGAAAATTTTTAATGTCGCGCAAGGTGCAAAAATTAGCTTCATTAGCTTTTTAGCTTCATTAGCTTCATTAGTCTTCCTAACAAGCTAACGCAGCTAACCAGCTAAGCAGCTCATTCGTGGTGTGGCTTCTCGGTGAGAACAGTCATAAACACCAAGGTCAACATGGAGAACACCATTGCCTGAACAATCCCAACGATGAGCTCGAGCGCCATAAATGGGAGCGGTGCGACAAATGCGATGAGCGATCCAATAACGGTAAGGAGTACCTCCCCGGCAAAAACGTTCCCATACAACCGGAGAGACAAGGATACCACTTTTGCAACTTCTGCGATAGTTTCGATAATACCGACGACAAATTCGATGAGTCCAACGAAAATATGAATGCCCCCTTTCCGAAAACCTTGGACAATTGTTCCAAACTGGAAAAACTTGTTCGCGTGCTGCCAAACTCCAATCGCGATGATCCCGAAGATATGTGTTGCGACGATCGCAAAGATTGCGAGTGCGAGGGTCGTATTGAGATCACTCATCGCTGGCCGAAAAAGTGGAATGAGCTCCATCTCACCATGCACTACTTGCCATGATCCAATCGATCCCACCCCCGGCAAAAGCCCGAGCCAATTCGAAAGAAGAATAAAGAGGAAGAGCGTCCCCACGATCGGCAAGAATCTCCGTGCTCGTTCTTTGTCGTTCGTCACCTGCTGCATGAAGTTCAGAATAAACTCAAGGATACTCTCCGTAAGATTCTGAATCCCTCGCGGCACGAGCGCTCGCTTCGTGCGAATGACAAAGGCGGTCAGTAATAACCCAAGCGACACGATCGCCGTCGTGACAACAGAATTCGTCACCGGAAATGATCCGATCGTCATCAATGATTCTGCTGCAAGTGGAACACCGACCAATAT
>JACQSD010000049.1 GCA_016206165.1 Candidatus Uhrbacteria bacterium | reverse complement strand
GAATACTCTTCATTGATAAGGCAAAAAAACTGCACGCAGGAGAAAAAAATCTCATTGATTATTCTTGAGTGTGTCTTCAATATCCCTCGCCTTATCAAGCACCATATTTGAATACGAATTACAGATTGCTCGGGTGCAATTCGGATTCCCACTGATATATATTTTCGCCGCCCGGCGCTCTGATTCTACCGTCTTCGCCGATGCTCCATTCCGCGAAAGCTTCACGCCCGATGCCATGAAGGCATCTTCAATATTCCAGGGGTTCGGCGGATTGTGTCCAGTCAACCGTGCAACTTCCTCCTTATACCCATTCCATGTCTGTGGGAGAAATTGCGCAGGCCCCATCGCCCCACCCCATCCATACGATGGTTTTTTTGATACTGGCGTTGTTTCAGGGTCACGCCCAAGCTCGCGCATGAGCGCAAGAAATGCCTCATGTTGATTTGGGTTCATGTCCTTTTTGTACGTCCCCTTCCCCACGTTCAGCCCAAGGCGTGATTCCACCTCCAGTACTGCGATGAGAAACGCCGCACGCACGCCGGTGCGCTCCGCAACGAGTGCGCCCAACCGCAATGCATCTTGAACCGTGACACCGATCCGTTGGAGTGCATAGATCTCGTTTTTCAATTTTTCAATCGTCCCTTTTGAAAGTTCAACGAGTGACGTAAGCTTTTTTGCCTTTTGCTTCGCCTCCTGGAGCAACGTCTCATGTTCCCTTTCCTTCACCTGTATTTCCTTTCGCTGCGACTCCTGGAGCGCGAGAATTTTCGACTGCTCATCACGCTGCTCCTGCAAGGTTTCCTTCTGCCCAGATAATTTTTCCTTCAGCGATTGCAATGTGTCGTACGCCTGTTTTGTTTTGTCTTGAACTGCAAGAATACTCTGTACTGCCTGTAATGTATCCGACAATTTTCCACCTTGAAAAAAAACAAAAAAAGCAGTTTTGTCGATGCGTTGCTCATCCAATGCGCGCACCTGCTCCGCGAGAAAGGCACGCTGTGCAATAATATCCTTCACTGTTTCGTCAAGCGACCGCTCGGTTTTTTTGATCTGCAATTTAATTTCATCGAGTGCACGCGCAATAAGCCTAATTTCCAAATTTTTCTTTTTAATCTGCTGCAAGAGCACATTGATGCGCGATTGAAAAGTCTGCGCACGACCCTGATTTTGAACAATGTCCTTTCGATATTTTTCTATTTCTTGCTCAAGACGTTCGATCTCGATGCGTTTTGTATCAAGATCCGCCTGCAACGTATCTTTTTGCCCAATGAGAGAATCGGCGTATACAAACGCCCCAGATAAAATGGCGAAAAAAAATATTGTCAGAATGAGGACAATACGCATAGAAAAAGTATAGCACACGCGCTCCTTTTCGACGAGAGCGGACCGTGATACACTAGAATACCTATGCAGAAACAACTCGCCATCGGTTATCAACAATCATGTGGCATCTCAAGGGCTCGGTTATTTCGCACGATGCAAAAACTCTCGGGATATAACGAGCGCCTCTTTCGTGTTGTCACGGAGAAGGACTATGGGGCGCGAGAAGCCTCACTCTGCCTGCCAGATGACCTCCATATTCTTCGTGAGAGTGAGTATGTGCGATCGCGCGTTGCAAACAACGAGCTCAAATACGTTATCCTTGTCGGTATTGGCGGATCGAGCCTTGGTACTGAAGCTCTGTACAACGCGAGCTTTGGCCACTACGACGCAATTGATCCTACACGGAAACCTCAACTCATTGTCCTTGATACCATTGATCCTTTGTTTGCGAAAAAATTGTCTGCGTTTCTGCAATCGCATGTACATCATCCGGATGACTTCGTCGTAAACGTCGTAAGTAAGTCAGGAGGTACCATGGAGACGCAGCTCAATATGCAGTGGCTCCTGCAACAGCTCCAGAGAAGATTTAAATGCATTGAGCAACGATTGGTGATCACGACTGATGCAGATTCACGGCTCGCAACATATGCAAAGCAGCGTGGCATGCATCTGCTCACCATCCCAAAGCAAGTCGGCGGGCGATTCTCTGTATTCTCTACTGTCGGACTCTTCCCGCTCTCGCTGCTCGGTATTGACACCCGCGAACTTCGTGCTGGTGCTCGTGACATGCGGAACAAGTGTCTCCGCACGCCCATCACGAAAAATATTGCTGCACTTTCCGCGAGCGTGCTCTTTTTGCAAAGGCGAGCTGGTAAATTCATTCACGATACATTTCTCTTTGCTCCGGCGCTTGAATCTCTTGGAAAATGGTATCGACAATTATTGGCAGAGAGTATTGGAAAAAAACCGAGTGCCGGGATCACCCCCACAATCTCTATTGGGTCGACTGATCTCCATTCGATCGCCCAGCTTACTTTTGCGGGGCCGCAGCACACGATGACGACATTCGTGACACATGGCGAGCGACGCGCGTCGCTCACAGCAATCGAGAATGGTGTACAACGCGCATATACGCATGCGAAGCTCCCATTCATGGAAATAGTACTCCCGAACAGTTCTCCGTATTCACTCGGTCAATTTCTGCAATTCAAAATGCTTGAGGTTATGTATCTCGGTCATCTCTTCGGGATCAATGCCTTCAATCAGCCAGCGGTTGAGTTGTATAAAAAAGAAGTGCGAAAAATACTCGCAAAATAAAAAAACATCATCAAAGCGGGATACCGGAATCGAACCGGCGACCCTTCCTTGGGAAGGAAGTGTATTGCCACTATACTAATCCCGCGTAGATGATATTTTGAGACTGCGGAATAATCGGTAGCCGCAGGCTTTAGCCTGCGTTCCATTGCGCAACCTAAAGGTTGCGGCTACCCTTTTGAGAACTTCGCTCGAATTTGTTCTTTAAAAGATGTCCTGCACTCATCTCCGGGGCATGGATTCGAACCATGATAAACAGCTTCAAAGGCTGCTGTCCTACCATTAGACGACCCCGGAGAACAGTGCAGGACAGGATTGCTCACCCACGTACATACCGATTCACGGCAAATGCAGAGCTTAGGATATTGAGCATGCCCGCGAGTGCAAATTGCCACAACGCCCACATGTACCAATGTCCTTCAAGGTAACGTAACAAATTGACATCGAGCCCCTCAAAGAATGCTTTCAGCTGTGGTTCGATGGCAAGAAGGAGTACGTATAAAGCACCGAATGAAACAATGACCGAGAGCAACGTGAATACGACGCTCTCAAAAATATAGGGCAGACGAATAAACGCATTTGATGCACCGACGAGCTTCATAACCACAATCTCCTCACGATGCGTATAAATGGATACGCGAATCGTGTTGTAGACAATAAGAATTGAGACGAGGACAAAAAGAATAAGGAGTCCGAGGACAATACGACGTACCTTACTCGTGATCGCGTTGACGCTCGTAATGAGCGTTTCGTAATTCGTAAAATCGGTTTTCTCGATGTGTTCTTGCGCTGGCGTCTTCGCAATGTCATCGAGGATCTTCCCATATAACTTTGGGTCACTCGCCTGCACTGCAATACGCGCAGGGAGTGGGTTTTTGTCGAGTTCTTTCAAACTGCTCAAGAGCGCTGGTTTGTCTTTGAATTTCAGCTGAAATTCCTGCAACGCCTCTGCAGCAGTGATATAGCGCACATGGCTTACATCCGGATGCTTCTGAAGCTCCTCGGTCATCTTTTTTGCATCCTCATCAGTCGTATCAGATTTAAGATACACGAGCACATCGATATTTTTCTCAACGGATCGGATGACCGTGTCTGTCATGACGTTAAAGAGGAGGAGCGTATTCACCGACATGAGCGCCAACACAATCATGAGGATGGTGACAAGCGACAACCACAGATTTCTCCAAAAATCTTGCCACGCAAATTTGAATAAACGAAATAGAGTAGTCATAGTACGTATTTGCCAATTTTTTGATCGTGTGCAATGGTGCCGCCCTCCATCGTAATCACGCGTTTCTTGAGCGTGTTCACGACTCCACGGTTATGGGTGACGAGAATAATGGTTGTGCCAAACGCATTAATGCGCTTCAAGAGTTCGATAATTTCTTGTGAGTTCAACGCGTCGAGGTTCCCCGTCGGCTCATCGGCAACGAGCACCTTCGGGCGATGGACAAGCGCGCGCGCAATCGACACACGCTGCTGTTCTCCACCAGAGAGCTGCCGTGGATAACGATGGAGTTTATCTTCAAGACCAACGATTTTGATCACCTGCGGAACAATCGCCGCGATTCGTTCACGCGGCGCTCCAGAAACTTCAAGTGCAAATGCAACGTTCTCCCAGACCGATTTCTTCGGAAGTAATTTATAGTCCTGGAAGACGACGCCAATTTGTCGACGCAAGAGCGGGACTTCCGATGCACGGATGTGCGTAATATCCCAGCCGCCGACAACGATGCTCCCTGCACTTGCGCGCTCTTCGGCGATCAAAAGTTTCACGAGCGTTGTCTTCCCTACTCCGCTTTGGCCGACAATCGAAACAAACTCGCCAGCATCGATGGTGAGCGTAAGATCCTGAAGCGCAACCGAATTCCCAGGGTAAATTTTTGAAACTTTTTCAAAGGTAATCATGAGTACAAGGAGAAGCACTGCCCCGCCTGCCATCGCCAAAGCCCCCTGCCAGAATCGAACTGACGTATGTGGTTTACGATTCCTCTGTTCTACCACTGAACTAAGGGGGCACATACGGTAGTCGGTAGGCGCAGGCTTTAGCCTGCGTTCCATTCCATTGCGCAACCTAAAGGTTGCGGCTACCATTGTTTTTCCTTTTCTAGGTTTTCTAGTCTACCATATTCTCCTTTACTCGCCAACTAGTGTATAATCACTGGAATGGTGCATAGTGATCGGATATTGACAACCAACTATTAGGAGGAAAAGCGCATGCGTACAACATTCTCCTATGTCATTCTGTTCTTCCTCGTATTGATCGTCGGTTGTGGGAATGTGGCGAAAGGACGCCTAAAACAACCCACACCAAAACCAAGTTCCACGCCACTCGTAAGCACGGTGATTGGTGTTGCTGGTGGGACGATGTCGTATCACAACCCGTCGTCGCTCTATAACAACCTCGAGGTCATCATTCCTCCAGGCGCAACGACTGGCTCAATGACGGTAGCAGCGACGATACCGACGAGTGCTGTGGTCGACCCAATCCCCTCGCTTCCGCTGGACCTTGGGCCATCGAGGGCAACATTTCTTGTGCCCGTCACACTGCGCATTCCGTACAATCCAGCGCTCATCGAGCCCGGAGACGACCCGAACGATCTTGTCGTCGTGACACGTGATCTGAACGGCGCGATCGAGATCATTCAGGGGGCAACAATCGACGTTGCGACGCACACCGCAACAATTTCAGTCACGCACTTCTCGCCGTTCGTTATCCTCTTCCCACGGCACTACAAACTCTACCGGCAACCGTATCGTTTCATTGATGGGACTCCGGTCGAGTACGCGATGGGTATCACCTATGCGCCGCAAGGGACAGGGGTTGTAAAGGTGTATCACCCAATGATCGCAAGTAATCTATCAGGGCGCACGCTGGTGCTTGGCAAAGGAACGGAGCAGGATTTTGCGAACACGAGCCAAGGAAACGTCATCGCTCTTCACGGCGTTTTTGGAAGTTCGGCGGATTTCGCATTTGATGCAGGAGGTATGCCGAATAGTCACGACATCCGTACGGTCCTCCAAAATAATCCGAAAGTCCGGAATCTCCTCTTCTTCGAGTACCAATCTGGGCGATCGGTCGATGAAAATGCATTTGCATTCGCAAATCTTTTCTTGCAACTCGTGAAGCCTGGGTGCAAATGCACGATCATCGGATTTAGTATGGGAGGGGTCGTCGCACGCACCGCACGCGAAAAGTTTGGCATCTCCCAATACGTCGACGGCATCATCACACTCGGATCGCCGCATGAGGGTGGGAGCCTCCATAATGCGACAGACTACTTCGCGCAGTATAACGCAACGAAGGCAATCGTTGCAGGGACGATCGCGGGCCTTGGCGACATCATGATCGGAAGTCAATTCCTCACTGCCCTCAATGGAACCTATCAACCACAAAACAATCCAACACCGTATTACCTCGTCGCGGCAAATGCCCGCGATCAAAACGGAAATCTCCTCGGCCATGATGGATTTGTCGATACGTGGAGTGCGCAAGCCGCAGTGCTCGGCGTTCCGACAAATCGCATCCTCACGATCTACGGTGCTTGGCACGGCGATCTCCACATGAACGCTGACACAAACGGCGTTGGCAAGCAAACGATCGCATGGATTCCTGGACCAAACACGCAGCCGACAGCAGACGCTGGCCCTGATGCTGTGGGATCCACCGGGTATCCTGTCACGCTCGATGGAATGAAGTCGTATGATCTCGATCTTGAACCGCTCACGTATCAGTGGACACAGCAGGGAGGAACTCCAGTTACACTCACGCAATCAACAAGCGCAACGCCGACATGGACGCCGCCATCGGCGGGCGTGTACCCGTTCGCACTTGTCGTCAATGACGGGAAACAAGATTCTCTTGCTGATACGGTGACGATCACCGTCACTGATCCGCGCCAAGTGACCGTATTCGTGTTTCGTGATTCATTCGATGCGCGGAACAATCCACAGTACAATGCCGCAAACCCCACACGCGCAGATTGGGAGGAACTCTTCGTTGGGGTTGATACAAACGGAACCATCTTCGATGCGACGCTCGAGTATGGATTGCCAGTTACAGCGATACCGATAGGATCAATGATTCTCTCGGCAAAGCTTGAGCTGAACGCGAAGATGATATCGGGCTCTGGAATGATCACCGTCACCGACCGTTCTGGATCTCCGACAGTCCCCGCAACCGTCGTATCGACGGCGACGCAAGTATTCATCGACTGTAGGGCGATCGTGCAAGCACATATTGGACAATCGTCATGGGGCGGATCACCATCGAGCACATGGATCGTTGGACTCGAATCGACATCAGCGTATGTCAAATACCACTCTGGCGATACAAAGACGAGCCTCGACCCCCGCCTCCGCATCGTCTATCGATAGCCCACACCGACAAACAACAACCCCGCTGACGAGGAGCCAGCGGGGTGTTTCTTTTCGGAAGATATCAAATTGACTTACAGCACTCCCTTTTCCTGCAAACGCTGCGCTGCGGTACTCTTCGGATCAAGTGGGCCAGAGAAGAGGACGTGATCAGGATTCAGGTAGAGTGTCGTCGGCGCCCAGACTGTTTCGGAAAGTGGCTGAAGACGAATATCGGATGACTTCGGGTCTTTTTCGTTCGCAACCTTCATGACAAGGTAGCCCTGATCGAATTGCGGCCGCTTACCCGACGTCAGCTTTCCCACATAGATCTCACCGCTCGAGAGATAGACAACCGACCATGTGGCTTCCCCACCCCGTTTACCCCATTGTTCAGCAACACGGAGTTTCCAATACAGCGCTCCTGCCGCGAGAATGACCACGACAAGCACGAGCACGATCCCATATGCACGCTTTGACATAATAATAAGATTTAATAGTAATTATGCGAGAATATCACGTACCCGAATGATGGTCAAGTCCCCTCAATTTACAATAATTTCTTTACTCCGTATTTCCTACACACGATACACGAGCACCATTCAAGGATTTATACACAATGCGGCCGCATTGTGTATAAATCCTTTATTCTGCTATACTGAAAACATATGCGCCATGGCCCATGGAAGGAAATTGTGAAAAAAATTTCAGATGGTGTCCTATCGACAGCATCGGATCTTCTGCTTCTGCACATGTTCCTGCTGCTCGAAGGTATGAGTGGTGGCTTTGGTCATCGCGCGATACGGCAGACATTCAATCGTGCGTGGCTTGATCTTGAATCGTTTCACTATACAATTCCGGAAACGGCAGTAAAGCAGCTTACGCTCCGTGGATGGATGAAGCGCACTCAACGCGATGTGCGCGCATGGCGCATTACTGCTGCAGGGCGCCAACGGATCGCCGCATTATTCCCATCCTACAAAACACATCGGCCATGGGATGGAAAAATGTACCTCATCACCTACGACGTCCCAGAACGCGCACGACATCATCGTGATATTCTGCGCGAAGAACTTCGAAAACTTGGGTGTGGGATGATCCAGGCAAGTGTATGGATGACTCCATATTATCCAAGAAAAATACTCCGCGAAATCGTCGACGCGCACAATATCCCTGGATCGATTCTCGTTTCGGATCTTGGGAAGAATGGAAGCATTGGAGAGCAGACACTCGAAGCATTAATTCGTGATATTTACAAACTCGACGAACTCGAGCAGGAATACGCAAAGTTCATACACAACTGTACGAGTGGGTTTTACAGACACCCGATTACCGTGCACTGCGCATTGACGAATATCCTTGAGCACGATCCACAGCTCCCCTTCGCGCTCCTCCCAAAACCGTGGATTGGAAACACTGCGTACGAACAATACATATCAACGAGACACAAACTCCTCCAAGCGCAGAAAACGAAATGATTTAAAAACCTGTGTACGTTATAGATTTATGAGTGATCATATGCCCTAATTGTTCCACATTTCCGCTTCGTTGAGAAGAAAAAGAACGATTTCACCAACACGAAATTTTACTTACCTCGGATTTATAGAGAATGCGGCCGCATTGTGTATAAATCCATGGGAGGGGGAAGAGGAGGTAAAAAAATTTTTAAAGATATTCGATGGAACAAAAGCGGGCCCGTTTGACGGGGTCCGCGATTGTTTTTGTTATTTATTTACTTGCTGAAGTAAAACCTTAATCTTCAGAAGTTCAACTTCCGAAACCAGTGGTTCTGAAGTTGAACTTCATTATTGTTATTTATTCAGCTTGGTGAGGCTTTTTTGAACATTCTTCAGTGCTGTCGCAAGTGCCTTTTCTGCTGCTTTTTTGCGCGCGGGAAGGAACTTCGCTGCATCCTTTGCCTCTTTTGTTTGCAGCGTCACATGCTTATTTGCGCTCTTCAGCAGCGTGGAACTCTTACTCTTTTTTGTAACCTTAGCCTTAAGCCCGACGCTCTTCAAGAGTGATGCTACTTGTTTTACTTCTGCATCTGTGAGACCGCCTTTGAATAAAGCCTTCAACTGCTTCACGACACCACTCGCCTTGACGACATCATCCGCTTCCTTTGCAGCATCGGTCTCCACCCTTGCCACCGCTGCCTGTTTTTTTTCGAGCACGTCGACTTTTTTAGAGAACGCGAGAAGCAATTTAGGAGTTGCCTTGAGATCCGCTTTTAACTCACCGGTAACATTGAGTGCGGTAAGATGCGTATTCAACGACGCAACTGCTAGCCCAAACGAGGCATTCTGCGAAGCAGAAATCGCCTTCTTATTCCCCTTCACCAGCTTCTGCAAATCCTTCACCACGTTCGCAATCTTCGGCACCAGCGGCGCCGTTACCTGCTTCTCCCCCTCCGGCACCTTCACCTCCGGTTGCTTTGTCGTATCCGCTGGCTTTGTCGTCTGCTGTTGTGGTTGTGATTGTTGCGAAGCTTGACTCGACGCCGTCGATGATACACCCCCGCCACCACCGCCAGGGCAATTTGTTTGTGGATTCTGCGTTGTTGGCTTAAACGTATACGTGCCAGCGGCATTAAACAAGACAACGGTTGATGATGCGTTACATGTAATAGTAAGACCGCTTTGCTGTGATATATCCGTTCGATGTACCTCTATCGTATTTGCGCCAGATGTATCACGCACAGTGAAGCTTTCACCGCCACTCATTGTCAACGTTGCGAGCCCAGTTGTTAAAACTAGTGATGATGCCGTGCTCCCACTAACAACGGTCAATGTGAGACCACTCCCAATGTCGGTGAACCGAAGTGTAGCGTCCGCACTCCATGTTAGATCCGCCGCATTCGCCGCATGCGGAACAAGAAAGAGAGACACGAATAACCACGAAGCAATAACGAAAAGTAACGAATCACGAATACTTATTCCATACTGCTGCCTTGCCGCCGAGGCGCCGAGCGAGAGGACATATTGTGGTTGAAATTTCATTTTCATAATGATACTAGAAAACCGAGGAACAACGACCGCGGAAACTTGATACTATAAATTGTAATGGTTGTAGTCCCTTGAGAATCCTAGATCTTACACAATATGTATTATTCAAGACAGATATAGTTGAATATCATCGCTGAATTTGCCCAGCCAGTTGTTGGGGTGAGAGTCATCGTAAGTGTGTCTGATGTAATTGTAAGATCTATTAATTCCGCAAATGCGGCTGCATTACCAGCACCAATTGTACATACAGGCGCTATCGCATACGCCTTATCAAAAGTGAGCGTTGCAGCTGAAGTATTCGCTGCCGGAGTGAATCTCATCTGCCCTCTCATGTCAGTACACAGCGATGCCGAGCCTGCTCCATTTGTACAGCTAATGCCCGTGTTGTTCGCTTGGGTTACAACCGCTGGAGTTGTCTGCAATGAGGCTAAGTGTGACGCGGCCTTATCTGAATTGCCAGTAATAATCACTCTGCCAGTCGGGCCGCCAACAGTATTGGCTTTTGCATTACCAATCTTCAATGTAATATCTCCACCTTTTAGTGCTGCCGCGGCGCCTGCACCTGCCGCACCAGATTGAATTAATACTGTTCCTGCTGCACCATTCGCCTGTGCACCATCTGCACCATTACCTGCAGTTACCGAATAATTACCACCAGCGCCACCATTATTGGTCGTCGCGCCAGATACTGTAGTCCCCCCGTTCCCCAACGTGACAGTGTAATTACCACCTGCTCCACTCACATTTGTTCCCGCAGCACCCGTTGCATTACCACCTGTTCCTGTTGTCAGTGAATACGATCCACCTTGTCCACCGGTTGCCGTCGCAGATGTCGTGCTCGATGATGCGCCACCATTTCCTAATGTTCCCCATGCAATGCCCGCTCCTGCACCTGCGACCGGGCTTCCAGATCCTCCACCACTGATCGCACCGCCGGCTCCCCATGTTCCACCTATAACCGATCCACCAGCTCCTCCAGCTGTTCCTGTGCCAGCCTGTGCGCCTCCAGCACCAGGGTTCAGTGATATGTTTCCTCCGCTACCACCATCATTATTGCCAGTCGCACCACTTCCCGCACCTGATGTTACTGTCACGGCCCCTCCACTCCGGGCAGATGTTGCGCCAGAAGAACTCGCTGCACCTGCAGTAATTGCGACTGCACCACCGGGTGCACCTGTGGAGTCAGTTCCCGCGGCTCCCGCAATAACACTCGCTGTTCCTGGCGTAGAAGTACCGCGTGCTGTTCCCGTTTGCAATGTTGCAGTTCCTGATGCTCTGTTTGTTCCTGCAGTATTTGCACTGCTTAATGAAACGTTTCCTGTAGCACCATCAGTTGTCGCCCCTGATGCAATAGTGACTGCACCAGAGTCACCCGAGGTAGCACCACCTGCACCAGAAGTCATCGTGATCGCACCACCCGCGCCCGTCTCACCACCACGACCATTTGCAGTCGCCGCATTCACGACAAAGTTACCACCGGCAGTCGCTAATGCGCCTGCACCGGTATTAATTGTCACTGATCCTGCAGCACCTCCCGCTGCTGTTCCTGAACCACCAGTCGAGGTTGCACCATTACCACCAGTGATCGTTACTGCGCCACCCGCACCACCTGTATGCTGTGAGCCTGCATTAGCTCCAGTAATAGACCGGCCATTTCCAGCAGTCAGGTTCAATGGGCCACCTTGACCTCCGGTTTGAGCATACGCTCCGTCTGTTATATTGCCACCAGTTCCCGTCGCAAGAGTCAATGTTCCACCTGCACCACCTGCATTTGCGCCTACATTCCCCCCACCAGTACCAGTGGTCACCGAGAATCCACCTCCGCTACCCGGAGTTCCAGCACCACTTGGAGCACCACCTGTTCCGAGTGTCCATGACACACCACCACCAGCACCACCAGTACCCGTTGTTGTTGCACCACCGTTTCCAAAAGTCACTGCAAGTGCACCACCTGCTCCACTGTTCTCTGCAGCTGCCGAGGTACTTCCATTACCAGTCACCAGTGTAACTCTTCCACCTTCAAGAGCGGATGTACCTGCCGTTCCTGCAGCTCCTGCGGTCAATGTGACCCCTGCACCAGCAGCATTAGTTCCTGCTGCCCCTGCAGTAACGGTAATTGCGCCCGCTGCAGTTGTCGTGCTTCCCGCGCCAGTGGCGAGCACTATATTATTTGTACTATTCCCACCTCGTATAGTCGTCACGCCACCATTTGTAAGGGTACCAATAGTCACTGTATGTGTTCCCGTACTCGCTGGAGTACCATCAGCAATATGGACAACCTTTGCACCAGATCCTGCTGAATTTCCAGTCGCGATATTTACTGTATCAGTCAATCCCGTTGCGGTTGCACCACCGGCAATATTCACTGTATTCCCTGTTGCTGTTGCAACACCATTGGCGACGTTCACAGTATTGCCGCCGACTCCGTTCGCAAGTGTCACCGTTGAAACGCCTGCACCATTACCAATGAGAACAGCAGAGGTACCCGATGACGAACCGAGTACGATGTTCCCAGTCTGTGCTGTACCACCGATCGTAATAACACCACTCGTGTTTGCGGCAAACAAGTCGACTGTTGACGTCGCAACCGTGGTAAGCGTCAATGCACCATCAGTCGCCATGCTTGTCGCACCAAGAGTTAACGCGGCGTTCGCGCTTCCTGCTCCGGCTGTCGAAACGGCCAGCGCAAGAACCAAAAAGAGACCAATCCGTCGGAATGAACGTTGGTTCATACTTGTAAAAGAGTTAAATTGTAAAGGTTTATTGAGAATATTATGAG